>JAGVEP010000413.1 GCA_020058145.1 Phycisphaerae bacterium
GGGCTCCAGCGCTCGCACGACGCAGCCGACGACCGCCGCCGTCTATTTCATTATATCGGATTTCGGAGGTGACAAGACCGTGGGCGCCTCAGGCCCGCGCGGGTTGGACGGGCGGTCCGCGGAGGCCGTCTGCCTGCGCGGTAAGCGGCTACCGGCTCGGTCTCACGGACATGGACAACCTACGCCCAGGCACTCCACGAAGGGGTTGATGTCGTCGAAATCTACCCACGTGTCGCAGTTGGTGTCGCCGTTGTACAGGTTGCACCAGGGGAACTCGAGCGGGTACGCTTCCGGGGCGCTCAGCGCCAGCACGAACGGGTTGATGTCGTCAAAATCGACCACGCCGTCGCAGTTCAGGTCCCCGCGGTTGGACTGGATGCCGTGCAGCACTGCGCAGGCATTTCCATCGTCGCAGACGAAGAAATCCAGCGCGTCGATGTTGTCGGCCGGATGACCCAAACCGAGCACAGCGGCCGACGCGAAGATCGTCGGCGGTTGACCGAAGCGCGCGATGTATACGTCGGCAGCGGCCCCGTCCACGCTGTGCCCCGGCAGTGTGCCGAGCGACGGGGACCACGGCGTAAGCGAGAACAGGACGAAATCACCTTCGTCGAACACGCCGAGCTGTCGCCCGCCGTCGTGAATGAGCAGCGCATCGATGTCATCCTGCTGCACGAGCCCCAGTTGGTAGAAGGCGGCGTACAGCTCGGTCGGAAAGCCCTCGCGCGGGCTGAAATTGTAGAAAATGTGCGCGCCGCTCGGAAAAGAACCGCCCGGCAGAAGTGGCAGCGATGGCGATTGCGACGTCGCCGAGAAATACACGTTGGTCAGTGTCCCGCCGTCCGCGGGCGGGAGGAACGCGGCGCTGGCGTCCACGTTATCCTGGGGCGCGTCGGCTGCGTTGTAATCCTGGGCACTCGTCGGCGGCTGGGCGGTGTAGGACGTGCCGCCTTCATCGAAGTTGTTGCGCACCAGCGTGTTGTTCGTCGCCCTTGGTCCGCCAGCGCGTCCCGCGAGTGCCAGCGGAAACGTCTCCAGCGACATAAACTCATCGCCCGCGGCCTGGTGCCGGGCGGCCTGGTCTTGCGCGTTGAAGGGAATGCCCGCCGGCACCAGTAGAGGATCGGGTGGCATGACCCCCACGGTCCCCCGATCGACGGAGAACAGCAGCGACACGCTGGTCCCCGGCGGCGGCAGCCGGCCAAACGCCAGCCCATCCAGATCGTCCAGGGGCGAGAACAGCCCAAGCTCATACCCATGGACGACGACGGTCGGGAAAGGCAGCCCGTACTCGAGTATGTCCGCAGCGCCGACGATGCCCGCCTGGACCGTCGGCGAAGCGAGATCGAAGGAGTAGTACGGCGCGGGCAACGGCACGCGTGGCCCCGCCGCGTGGGCTGCGGCTGCGCAGATAGTCAGGGCCATCAAGGTAGCGCGCGGCCACCAGGCCGGCGAACGAAAGGCATCCATTTGGAGAACAGGCGCTTGCATCGCTATCCACCTCCATCATCAGTCCCCCCGTCGGCCCGGTCCGCCTCACGGTCAGTCGGTCCCTGGGGCTGCTCTCCTAATGATATACCGACCCACGGGGGCCACGCCAAATTTTCTTGCATTTGTACCCACAGAATCTTCGCGTGGTAAGTGTACCGCTGCTCGCCATCGAACGACCGATAGGCTCGGAGGAAATGCTCGGCGGCTCCGGAGCGATCACCCGCCGCCAGTCTCAGCGCGCCCAGGTGGAAATGGGCCTCGCCCCATAACTTCCACGGCGTCGCAGCGCTGGTGGCCAAAGCATACAACTCCGTCGTTGTCCCGTCGCCACGGCAGCCGTTGTAAAGCGCCTCAACCCAGCCGGCCGTCTGCGGCGCGACCAGCTCGGCAGTGAAATCCACGGTGGGGGCCTGGGCGGTGAGGAGCTGCCCCGCTTCTTCCGCCCGCCCGAGCAGCCGCAGGGTCGTCGCGGACCAGATGACGGCGAGGGCACTCGTCGGGTTGTCCGTAGCGATCGCGCGCGCTCGAGCCAGCGCTTCGGGCAGGTCCCCCAGCTCGGCCCGGACCAACGCCGGATAAACATAACGATACGAGCGATCCTGCGGTGCGAAACGGAGCAATTGCTCCAAGTCGCGCTGCGCCGCCGCGTACTGCCCCGTCCAATAGTACAACCGCCAGCGATAGTGGTACTGCTCCCAGCGCCGCACGTCGGCGTCAGCGACGGTCAGCGCACGGCTGCGCGCGTCGATCGCCGCCTCGAACTGGCCCAGGCTTTCCAGACACTCGGCTTCGGCCGTAATCGGCCGGTCGTTTCGAGGTTCCAGCGCCTGCCCCTTCCGCGCCCAATCGAGTGCCAACCGGTAATTCTCACCCACCGGTGCATCGTCACGCGTTCCAAGGCTGCCGTGGTAGATTTCGGCGGCCAAACGGTGCGTAATCGAGAGCAAGTAGCATGGATACGCCCCGTAGCTGCCGTAGTCGACGAGCTGTTTCAGGCTGCTGACGGCCTCCGGGAACGGTTCCAGCTCCCTTTGGGCGTAGAGCTGCTGATTCCGCGCCCTGGCCAGGTGCAGTACGGCTTGCGGATAAAAGGCGTGCTCGCCAGCCCGCAGCAGGCTCGCCCTGCGATAACAGTCGATCGCAACGTCCGGCTCGTCGTAGTGCAGCGCCAGACCCCGCAGGAACCACACGTCGGCCGCCGTCGGCTGGCCGTAGCGCTCCGCCGCCGCGAGCGTGGTCCGTGCGGCGTCGTACTCGCCCCGCTCACGCTGCGCCCATGCACGAATGTAAAGCGCCCGCAAATTAGCCGGATCATGCGCCAGCACGCCGCTCACATGGTTCAGCGCATCCGACCACCCCGCGGCGCCCATGTCCGCCAAGGCCCGCGCGAGGTGTACGTCGTGCGCCGCCGCGCCGCGCTGCTCCGCCGGCGTGATCTTCGACTGCTCTAGGCCAGGAGTTTTGTAGTCATAGTAAACAAGCTGTTCGTAGGCCTCGGCGAGCAGGCGCTCGGCCTCGCGCTGGCGTGTGGTGCTCACGCTCCACGTCAGCCCTCCGGTCAGCATGACGACCAGCCCGCCGGCGACCAGCGCCGCCGTCGCGGCCTTGTGCCGCCGCATCCACTTGGCGGTCTTTTCGAGGCGTGTCGTTCGTCGCGAGAGAATCGGCCGCCCGGACGCGAAGCGCCGCAAATCTTCCGCCAGCGCCGCCGCGGTCGGGTGACGCCGGGCGGCATCTTTGTCCATCGCCCGCAGGCAGATCGTCTCCAAGTCACGCGGGATCTGCGGATCGATCTGCCGCGGCGGTGCTGGGTCGACGGTGGCAATGCTCGCGAGGACCTGCTCACGCGTGAGCCCCTCGAACGGCCGGTGCCGGGTGATCAGCTCGTAGAGCGTCGCACCCAGCGAGTAGATGTCCGTGCGGTAGTCGATGCGGCGCATGTCGCCGCTCACCTGCTCCGGCGACAGGTACGCGGGCGTGCCCATGATCTCACCGGTTACGGTCAGGTGCGGCTCGTCGGTCAGCCGGGCCAGGCCAAAATCGGTCAATTGGAGCCGCTCGTTCGTGCCGAGCAGCAGGTTGTGCGGCTTGACATCGCGATGAATCACGCCACTCCGGTGGGCGCACTCGAGTGCCTCGGCCACATCCGCGACGATGGCGGCCAGGTGCAGGTAATCAGCGCGGGTCCAGTGCAC
>JAGVEP010000066.1 GCA_020058145.1 Phycisphaerae bacterium
CGCGGTCGCGCGTCTGCTCGACTTCGACGAGCCGGACGCCCGGAATCGCCCGCAGCACCGCACGCGGCGGGTCGTACACGTCGTTGTGCCGCCCCAGGTAGCACGCATCGTGGTACACGAGCCGCGCGTCGACGCGCTGCTGGGGCCTCAGCCGGCCTGCGCGGACGAGTTCGGCGAGCAACTGGCTGTGGTGAACGACCTCGTACTGCCCGCCGAAGTCGGGATACTCGTGTTTGAGCGTATTGAAGCAGTGCGGGCAGGTGGTGACGATCTTTTTGACCTTGTAGTTGTTCAGCACCTCGATGTTCTGCCGGGCCAGCATCTGGAACAGGAACTCGTTGCCCGCGCGGCGAGCCGGATCGCCGTTGCAGCGTTCCTCGGCGCCGAGGATCGCGAAGCTCACCCCGGCAGTCTTGAGCAACTGGGCAAAGGCGCGGGCGATCTTCCGCGAACGATCGTCAAACGAGGCTGCGCAGCCCACCCAGTAGAGGTATTCGACGTCGGATTTCTCAGCCATCAGTGGCACGTCGAGCCCCTGGGCCCACTCGGCCCGCTGGTCGTTGGGGAAGCTGTACGGATTGCCGGCGTTTTCCAGGCCCTGGAACATGGTCTGAAGCTGCGCGGGGAACTCGCCGCGCTCCATGACGAGGTTGCGGCGCAGCTCGACGATCTTGTCGATGTAGGTGATGAAGACGGGGCACTCGGTCTCGCACGCGCTGCACGTCGTGCAGGCCCAGAGGACTTCGGGTTTGATTACGGCGGGGGTGAGCAGGTGCCTGTCTTCACCGTCCTCTGTTGGTCCGCCCCGGCCGGCCACCAGCGTGTCCGCGTTTTCATACATGTAGTCGCGCAGGTCGGTGCTCACGTGCTTCGGCGACAGTAGCTTGCCAGTGCTGGTCGCCGGGCAGTGCTCGGAGCAACGCCCGCACTCGGTGCAGGTATAGAAGTCGAGCGCTTCTTTCCAACTGAAGTCGGCGATGCGTTTGACGCCGAGCGTTTCCTCGCGTTCGAGGCGGCCCTCGATGTCGGCGATGGGCGTCAGGCGGCCGGGCGGCCGGAGGCTGCGGGCGAAGACGTTCGGCACGACCGTCAGCACGTGGAAGTGCTTTCCGTAGGGCAGCAGATTCAGGAAGATCAGCACGAGCGACGAATGCAGCCAGAAGCCGAGCCCGCCCAGAAACTCGCTGTCACCGACGAGCCGCGCAACGAGCGAACCGAACGGCATGACCGCGACGAACTGCCCGCCGTGGTAGGTGTTGATCTCAACGCCCTCGTAGACCAGGTCGGCGAGCATCATGGTGAAGATGATGCCGAGGATGAGCAGCCCCTCGGCGTTGAGCGTGAGTCGTTTGAGCCGCGCGATGGCGCGGTAGTAGAAGAAGATGACGACGCCGATGAGGACGAGCACGGTGAAGATGTCGCGCAGGAAGGCGTAGAGCATGCCCAGCGGCTGGTCGGTGCCGAAGACCCACAAGTCATAGGCCGGATCGCCGTGGCTGACGTAGCCGCGGGTCCAGAGCATGATTGAGTTGAGCAGCAGGACGAGGAAGCCGAAGAACACGACGATGTGCGCCCAGCCGGAACCGGGGTAGCGCGGCATGCGTTTCTGGGCACAGACGAACTCCAGCACCGCTCCGATGCGCCGGCCGAGCTGGTCGCAGCGGTTTTCGGGCCGTTTGGCGACCAGCAGCAGCCGCCAGCGGCGATAGGCGGAATACGCGAAAGTGGCCAGGTTCCCCACGAGCAGGATCGTCATCGCGAGCGGGCTCATTGTTGTCTCTCACCGTAGCGGCCGGGCTCTGTACCGGCCGTGTAGCGTCGGACCTCCGTGTCCGACGGCGGCGCGGGCGAGACGCCCACGCCACCCTGTAGCGGCCGGGCTCTGTACCGGCCGCGGCGATTGTAGCGGATCGGGTCAGGGGTATGCGAGCACGCGGTTTTGCGAAGCCGCGGGAGCGCTTTTTCGACAAGTTTAGCGCTTGTGCGCCAATTTCTACACCGAATGCGCGGTATGATAAACTGCACGGCAGGAATGCCGGGCGGTACTGCGGAGGCGAAGCTGACGCGCCGGCCGAGGACCATGTCGAAGTGGCCACGCGGCCACGGGCCTGTGATCAGACGGCTTCGACCTGCGGGCCGAGACGGGTTGTGCTATGCCACGTTTTGGGTTGCGGGCAGCAACTATTCTTCTCGGGACCGGTGGTAGCCGGCCCAACCTTGGCCCAGAGGAATGAAAAGGGAGGTACGGCTCATGCGGCGCGGAAATGGAATGCACCTGCTAGTCGGCGGGATTTTTGCCTTCACCACGTTGGTGATGGGAGCGGTGCAGGCACAAGATGGCTCAATCATCGCGTGGGGAAACAACACCGACGGTCAATGCAATGTCCCGACGATTCCCGCGGCCGGCTGCGTCGGCGTGGCGATAAGCGCGGGCGAGTTTCATAGCCTCGCGATCCAGCCCGATGGTTCTATTATCGCCTGGGGCCGGAATTCCTATGGCCAATGCAATGTGCCGGCGCCCAACAGTGGCTTCGTGGCCATCGCCGGGGGCAGTAACCACAGTCTGGGCCTCAAGGCTGACGGTTCCGTCGTGGCCTGGGGGAGAAACTCCTCCGGGCAATGCGACATCCCGGCTCCCAATAGCGGTTTTGTCGCCATCGCCGGAGGTGCGTACCACAGTCTCGGGCTGAAGGCCGACGGCTCGATAGTGGCTTGGGGGCGAAACAGTTCTGGGCAATGCGATGTCCCCGCCCCGAACACCGGCTTTGTCGCAATCGCCGCTGGGTTTTTCTACAGTCTCGGGTTGAAGGCAGACGGCTCAGTCGTTGGCTGGGGAGCCAACGGTTACGGACAATGCGACACCCCGCCCCCAAACACCGACTTCACGGCCGTGGCGTCCGGCGGGGACCACAGCCTGGGCCTGAAGAGTGACGGCTCGATCGTCGGCTGGGGACGGAATCACTACGGGCAATGCGACGTTCCCGCGCCCAACAGCGGCTTCGTGGCCGTTGCGGCCGGCTCAGCGCACAGCCTGGGGCTGAAGGATGACGCCTCGATCGTGGCGTGGGGGTACAATAGTTACGGTCAGTCCGACTCTCCAACCGCCGTCGATTTCGTCGCCGTCGATGGTGGCGGAGAACACTCGCTTGCGCTACGCTCCGACGGCAAGATCGTGGCGTGGGGGTCCAATGGCAACGGGGAGTCCAACGCACCGGCGCTGCACCCCAACCTCATCACTGTCGCGGCGGGCGCGTTTCACAGCCTGGTCGTAAATGCCGACGGCGCCGTCCTAGCGTGGGGAGACTCAGGCTTTGGGCAAACCAACGTCCCATCAATCAACCTCGACTTCACCAGCGCCGCCGGCGGCTGGGACCATAGCCTGGGCGTTAAGGCGGACGGCTCAATTGTCGCGTGGGGTAACAATGACTTGGGACAGTGCACCGTTCCAACCCCAAACGGCGGCTTTACTGCCAGCGCCGCGGGCGCGCGCTTCAGCTTGGGCCTAAAAGACACCAGTTCCGTGCTGGCCTGGGGCGACAACACGCTTGGCCAATGCGATGTCCCCGGACCCAACGTCGACTTTGTAGCTGTCGCGGCCGGGCACGCCCACAGCCTCGGACTGAAGGCCGGTGGTTCGATTGCGCCTTGGGGAAGCAACTTCTACGGTCAGTGTGACATTCCCGCGCCAAATAGCGATTTCGTGGCCATTGCCGCGGGTCACTCGCACAACCTGGCGCTGAAGACCGACGGTTCTATCGTGGCCTGGGGCGCCAACAACACGGGGCAGTGCGACATCCCGGCGCCCAATGGCGGCTTTGTCGCCATCGCCGCCGGCGCAGGCCACAGTCTGGGCGTGCGGGCGAGCGGGTCCATCGTGGCGTGGGGATATAACGCGTTCGGGCAATGCGATGTACCAGCGCCCAACAGCGGTTTCGTGGCGGCTGCGGGTGGTTACGGTCATTCCCTGGGATTGAAAGCCGCTTATGGGAACATGAACTGTGACTTCGTCGTTGATTTCGATGACATCGCTCCGTTCGTGTCCGCGATCGGCGCCGACGCGCTCGCTTGGAACCTCGCGCACCCCGGTTGCCACTGGCTCAATGGCGACTGTAACGGCGACGGACAAGTGAATTTTGACGACATCGACTCGTTCGTCGAGTTGTTAAATAGTGGTGAGTAATGACTTTCGGTATTCCGGAAAACCTCTGAAAGGGGTAAAGCATGCTTCGGCATGGACTATCGGCTGGAAGCGTTATTGTACTGCTTGCAACCTCGGCGGCCACCGGCGTCATCTATGTCGATGATGATGCGCCGCCGGGCGGCGATGGAAACAGTTGGACCACGGCGTTTACGTTTTTGCGCGACGCACTCGGCGTGGCGCAGAGCGGCGATGAGATGCACCTCGCGGGCGGGACGTATTACCCCGATCGCGACGCCGCCCATCCCGTGGGAACGGCCGATCGCTATGTCAGCTTCAACCTGGTCAGTGGCGTGGCGCTCTACGGCGGCTACGCGGGGCTGAACCTGCCCAGTGATCCGGACCAGCGAGACTTGGAACTCTATCCCACGACGCTGAGCGGCAACATCGGTTCGCCGACCAACTTGTTCGACAATAGTTATCACGTGGTCTGGGCGGTCGGCACTGGCGCCGGCACTCTGCTGGACGGCCTGACGATTACCGCCGGGAACGGCTATGGCTTGCATGGTCCGACGCCGTTAGGCGGTCTGGGGTTGTACCTGTCCGAAGCTGAGCTGACCCTGCGGGCGTGCTCCATCCTAGACAACGTCGGCGCGTATGATGAGTTTGGCTACTTCTACCACGCGGTCAATGGGGCTGGAATTTACGCCAGTCAGTCGGAATTGAACCTGATCGCGTGCCGCATCGCCGGGAACTGGGCGGGGGTCGGGTACGGTGGATTGCGTAACGATGGTAGCCCTGGCGGGGACGGGGGCGCGATCTACGCGACCGACAGTAGCCTGATTCGCACCGTTTCGACTGCATTCGTCGATAACCGTAGTGGGCATGGCGGCCATGGCAATATGATCGATGCTGGCGGTCCAGGCGGAAACGGCGGCGCGGTGTTCATCGCAAACTCGTCCCGACTGGAGGCTGTCGATTGCCTGTTTGGCGGGAACCAGTCCGGCGATGGCGGTGACGGTGGAACAGGCGGCTACGGCGGACCGGGTGGTCCTGGCGGTAATGGCGGTGACATCTTTGTCGACGGATTTTCCAGCCTTAGTGCGACCAACTGCCTGATGACAGGCGCGCATGCCGGACGCGGAGGCCATGGCTATGGTGGCGGCCACGGTGGCGACGGCGGCTCCGTGTATACCGACTCGGCCAACGTGCAGCTCATTGCCTGCACGATGACCGGCAATTCCGCCGGCGACGGCGGGACCGGTGCTCACGGGAACGGCCCACTCGGCCACGGCGGAGGCCTATACTGCAACAACGCCGTGCCAGTGGTCACGAACAGCATCCTCTGGCTGGTTACGCCCGAAGCCGTCGCCGGCCAGGCGGACATTACGTACAGCGACGTGCAGGGCGGCTGGACCGGCACCGGCAATATCTCCGGCGATCCACTATTCGTCGATGCAGATGGACCGGACAACGACCCCAACACGTGGGCGGATAACGATTACCGTTTGTTGCCCGGCTCGCCGTGCATTGATGCTGGCGAAAACCTGAGTCCGCCGCGCGATGTCTACGATTTGGACGGCGACGGCTGCGTCACGGAGCCGCTGCCGGTCGATTTGGACGGTCATGCGCGGTACGTCGATGACCCGAACACGCCGGACACGGGCAATGGTGGCTCGCCACTCGTCGATATGGGTGCTTACGAATTTCCCGACCTGGCAGCGCCGCCAACCATTGCCCCCTGCGCCGGCGATACCAACTGCGATGGCCTCGTCAACTTCGACGACATCAATCCGTTCGTACTGGCGCTGTCGGAGCCGGCGGAATACCAACAGCAATATCCCGCGTGCTTTCTGCTGGCCGCAGACGCCGACAACGACGGCTCGGTCGATTTCGACGATATCGATTCATTTGTGGCGCTGCTGAGCGCGAACTAACGAGACTTCATTGGTCAGTCGACGGCTTTTTGGCCGAGCTCGCGTCGCAACGTGAGAATCAACCACCCCGCCACGCCGGCGAGAATGAGCGGTCCGCCCAGGAGGGTTGCCGGTGGCGGGATCTCGCCGACCGCGAAGTACGTCCAGATGGGGTTCAGGATGGTCTCCAGGAGCAGAATCAGGGAAGCCCGATGCGCCTCGATGTGCTGCAACGCCATCGAGAACAACGCGTAGGGGAGCGTAAACTGCACCAGGCCCATCAGCACCATCAGGGCGAGTGCGTGCGGCGTCATCCAGAGCGCCCCCTGCCACACCACTGGTGCGAGCAGCAGCAGGCCGGACCCGAGCGCGTTCAGGCACGCGACGACGGTGGGATTCACCGGCCGCAGTGCCCGGAGAACCACGATCAGCGCGCCATAACCCACTCCGCTGACGATCGCGATGATCATGCCGGCCATATCGGTGTGCGGGTTGCCGGCGAAGATCACGAATACACCCGCCATCGCGATCAGCAGCACGAGCGCGTCCGCACGGCCGGGGTACTCCCGCAGCAGCAACGGCGATAGCAGGAAGACCCAGATCGGGGACGTATTTTGCAAGATGATCGCGCTGGCCGCCGAGGTCTTCGTCGTCGCGATCACGAAAGTGGCGGTCATCAGCGTGAAGGTGGCGACCGACGCGATGATCCACCCGGGGGCGACCCGCCCCAGCGCGCGGCGCCGCGGCCAGGCCAGCGGCAGGAACACCAGGCCGCCGAGCAGCGAGCGATAGCACGCGATCGTGATGCCAGGTACGCCCTCGCGGTCGAGCAGCTTGATGAGCGGACCGTTCAGGCTCCACATGGCGGTACAGACGACGAGCAGCAGTACCCCCAGCCACGGACGGGGTTTGGGAATGCCGGGGCTCTCGACCATGCGGGCTTTATACCCGCAACCCGGCGGGCGCCATACCGGGGGGCCTGCCACTCCGCGAGCCGCACACCGGCAATTGTGGCACAAACGTGGCGACAACGGCCCGGCAATCCGCTAAGATCGGTGCGTGGGTCCAAAGGGTCCAACCACAGCCCCGCAGCAGTTGGCGCGACTATGCTAACCCCAGTCTCCGAAGACCACCGTGTTCTGATTGAGGGTGTCCGCAACTATGCGCGCGGCGAATTGCTCGCCCTCGACGGCAAGTGGGACAAAGAAGAATCCTCCTGCTGCGAACGCCTCGGCCAGCTCTACGAGATGGGGCTGATGGGCCTGCGGGTGCCGGAGGACCACGGCGGGCTCGGCTGCCCCATGTTGGCGTATGGCCACATTATCCGCGAGTTGGCGTACGCGTCGCCGTCCGTGGCGGTCACCGTGGGCGTCCATAGCATGGTCTGCGAAGCGCTCAAGATGTTCGCCCGCGATGCGCTGCGCGACGAGATGCAGGGCAAACTCCTGATGCCTGGCAATCTCGCGGCCTTCGCCGTCAGCGAGGCCGACGCGGGCTCTGATCCGGGCGCCGCCCAGACACGCGCGGAGAAAGCGGCGGGTGGGTGGCAACTCTTCGGCAGCAAATTCTGGGTCTCGAACGGCCTCACCGGCCGGTGGTTCATCGTCCTCGCGCGCACGGGCAACGCGGGCACCAGCAAAGATCTCAGCATGTTCCTCCTCGACGCGCAGCAGCCGGGCGTCGGACGCCGCCCGATTCACGGCAAGATGGGCATTCGCGGCTCCGAGACCGCGGAGATGAACCTCGACGGCGCGTTCGTCCCCGAAGCGAATTTGCTCGGCAAGCTCGGCGACGGCCTCAAGATCGCGCTGTCGGCCCTCGACGGTGGCCGCATCGGCATCGCCGCGCAGGCGATTGGCATCAGTCAGGCCTGCCTGGACCACATGGTGAGCTACTCCAAAGAGCGGAAGCAGTTTAACCGCCTGATCGCCGAATTCCAGGCCATTCAGTGGATGATCGCCGACACGCAGACGGAACTCGCGGCGGCCCAGCTTCTGACCGACCAGGCCGCGGTGCTCAAAGACAGCGGCGCGTCGTTCACGTGCGAGGCGTCGATGGCCAAGCTGTTCGCGTCGGAGGCCGCCAACCGCATCGCTTACCGGGCGGTCCAGGTTCACGGCGGCAGCGGCTTCGTGAACGAATGCCGCGTCGAGCAGCTCTATCGCGACGCCCGCGTCACCACCATCTATGAGGGCACGAGCGAGATTCAGCGGCACGTGATCGCCCGCGAGGTACTGAAAGGGGCGTAGGTGGTCGCCGGGCCGCACCCGTGGTACGCTCCGACCCCATGAGACCCCGTGGTTTTCGGACCTATGTGCTGGGTGCCGCACTGCTTGCCAGTGCGCTGCCACGGGCGGCTGGCAATTTCACTCCTCCACGCGAGCCGCTCGATTTCGTTCCCGCCGATAGCCTGTTGTGCTGGGTCGGGCGGCCGTTCGGTCAGGAACATGACGCCGCGCCGCGGGACGAGTCGGCCACGGTGACGCAGCCTTCGACGCTCCAATTACTGTGGGAACTGGCGACGCGGATCTCGGGTGCGCCGCTGGAGCGGAGCACGCAGCTCAATATGCGGCTGACCGAGCTCCTGGGGTTGGTTGTCCGATATCCGCACGCGGTGGCCCTGATTGACGCCCGGGCCCGGCCGACCGAGACCGATCCGAACGCTCCACGCGTCGATCAACTGCGGGTCTGCCTGGTCGTGCAGAACGACGGCCGGCTAGAGCCTTTTCTGGGCATCATCCAGAAAGCCGTCGACGAGCAGACTAACAGCGGGCAGGCGACGCTGACCAACACCAAGATCGGGCGGTGGGTTTGCCAGGAGCTGCGGGATCGGCGGTTGCCCGAGTGGGCTGTAATCGCGTGGGGGCAGCTTGACGGGCATTTCGTGCTGACCATCGGCGCGGAGGTCTGGCCACTGGTTGCCGCGGTCGCGGCCGGTGAAAACCCCGCCTTGAGTCAGGAGCCGTGGTACAGCGGGGTTCGCCGCACGCCCGGCGACGCCGCTACGGCACCCCGACTCGAGATCTTCGTGGCCGCTGCGGCGCTGCGGGACCGGTTGGACCCGTTCGTGGGCGAACGCGCGAGCGAGTTCTTTCGGGCGTGGGACGCCGCCGACGTGGAGCGTGCGTACTGGACCCTCGGCTTCGAGCAGCGCGCGCTGTATTGTCGCGCGTACCTGCGGATCGAAGGGCATACGGTCACACGCTTCTATGCCGACCCGGGGAACCGTGACCCGCGGCTGCTGGCGGCCGTCCCGCCGGACACCCCGTATGCCCTGTGTAACCTGCCGATGCAGCGCTTCCTGCCGCGCCTCGTACGCGGGCTGCTCGCCACGCAAGGCGAAAAAGCTCGGGTGAACATCGCCCGCCACTGGGCGAATATCCAGGCCGAGCGCGGCTTCGACGGCGAGCGGGACATCCTCGCGCATCTCGGCGACCACCTCGTGGTTCACAACGTTCCGCCGCACCCGCTCCGTATCCCGCTGGCGCTGACGCTGCTGCTGGAAATCCGTGACGAGCCCGCGACCGTGCGCC
>JAGVEP010000194.1 GCA_020058145.1 Phycisphaerae bacterium
CCCGCCGAGCCGGTGCGGCGCGCTCCGCGGCGGCTCGGCAGGAGCCTCGCCCTCCCGGTGTGCCGTCAAAACACGGTTGACGGAGCACTAGCGGGCGGCAGCGCGAATCACCGGAGGATGCCCCACCTGGCGGTTGTTAAGGGGTTGGTAGAAGTAGCCGATGATCGACGGGAACTACAGTAAGCGCGTGGCCTCGACGACACGCGCGCGGTCCAACGGTGTTCACGCGAAACGGCGCCATCGCCGGGCCGCGTCCAATTTGATCGGACGCGCACGGCGGGCAGCCCGTCGTCAAGTGCACCGGGAACCAGCGCGTTTTGGGACGTGCCCCAGATGACTGGACCGGCCGGCGCACCGCTGGCAATTGTCCCCGAGGACGCCGTGCGGGGCACGCCCAATGCGCGACATTTGCGCGGGCCCGCCGAGCCCCGCGAGAGGGCGACGGTGCTCGTAGCGGACGACGATCCTGCCAACCGCGTCGTTCTGCGGCGCGATTTCGCCGCGGTTCCCGAGAACCCACAGACCGTTAACAGAGGTACGGTGTAATGGCCGCTACGCAGACCGCAGAATTCGTCGTCGTTCGGCCGGAGCAGGACCTGGTGGCCTCCAACCTGGAGCCCTTTCACCAGACATTGCAGGACCTGGTCAAGCAGGGCAAGGTGCATCTGGCGATTGACCTCGCCAAAGTTGGCATCATCGACTCGAAGGGCCTGGCGGTGTTCCTGATGTGCCACAAGAGCGTGAGCGCGGCCGGCGGCCGGTTGGTGGTGCTGACCACGGACGCGGACTTCAAGCACTTGTTCCACGTGATGCGCATGGATCAGCATTTCACGGTGGCCGAGTCGCTGTAGCCGCCGGCGCGCGCTGCGCACAGGGGTCCTGCTATGTCCCTGGAGAACCAGGAAATCATCACAGAATTCGTGCTGGAATCGCAGGCGCACTTGGCCGACATCGAGCATCAGTTGCGGGCGATTGAAGCGGGGGGCGCCAACCTCGATGTCGACCTGGTCAACACGGTCTTCCGCGCCGTACACTCGGTCAAGGGTGCCTCCGGTTTCATTGGACTGACCACGATCGGAGCGCTCGCGCACGCGCTGGAAAACGTCCTGAACCTGATGCGCAACCACGATCTGGTCCCGACGCACGAGATCATCGACACGTTGCTGCGCGCGGCGGATGCCCTACGCGGGTTGATCGCCGACGTGGGGCAGTCCAACGACGTCGATCCCGCCGCGCACGTCGCAGCCCTGCAGGGCATCATTGCAGGACACACCGCACCGGCGGTGCAGGCGAGCTTGCAGCAGACCGTGCTCGTGCCGACTGGCACAGGCGAATCGCTGCAGATCAGCGCGCATACGCTGGCCGTGCAGCAGCAACTCGGTCACCGCCTCCATGTCGTCGAGTGCGATCTAATCAGCGACATACAGGACAAGGGCCGGACGCCGCTGGCGCTCGTCAGGGACCTGTTGTCGGTCGGCGAACTGCTCGATTCGCGGCTGTGCTGCGAAGACGGGGGCGATCTCGACCACAACATGCCCGGCGCGATGCGTTTCGCCGTGCTCATTGCCACCGGGCTCGACGATGTCGGGCTGGTGGCCCAGGGTTGCGACGTCTCCGTCGATCGTGTGCGCCCCGCGACGGGCCTGCCACCCACCTGAAGGCGGCCGAGAAGGGCCTGATCACCGCCGAACAGGAACGGGGCGGCTGCCGCGGCGACGCTGGGGCAATCATCAGCGGTCCTGAGCGGTGCCGGTGCGACCACGTCCCTCCGGCCGCCGAAGCCTCCCGAGGCCTGAACCAGACAACCCACTGGTCTCCTGCCCGCGGGCGCGGTAGCTTCCGGAGCGCGGCGACGCGGCGCAGGGTGGTGGCAGCGACGGCGATAATGGAGAGTGCCATGTCCTCGGTCCGGTGCCCGCATCAACTCATCGTCCGCCGCGACCTCCGGCGCATTGCCAGCGTCGAGTTGCACAAGGAACGCATGACGCTGGGGCGCTCACCGCGCTGCGACATCGTGCTTGAACATTCGTCGGTCTCACGCCAGCACGCCGCGCTGGAGCAGCGCGGCGGTGAGTGGCACGTCGTCGACCAGGGCAGCACAAACGGCGTCTTACTCCACGGCGAGCGCGTTCAGGACGCGCCGCTACGACCCGGCCACGTGTTCGAGATTCGCCCGTTTTCCCTCGAGTTGTGTGGCCTGGCGCCGCGCCCAGAGGAGGATTCGGTTCAGCTATGCGACACCGACGACCTGCGCACGGTGGCGAGCATCGCGGTTTCAACGCGCGGAACGGTGCAGCGCCGGCTCGAGGATTTGTATGCACTCGCGCGGCTGCTGATCCGGCGAAACGAGTCGGGTGGGTTTTGGCCGGCCATGCAGGTCGCGCTGCGGCACTCACTCGCGGCCAGCCACTGTGAACTGATCGGTATCGACGACGCGCAGCGGTTGTTCCCGCTGACGTTTGCTGGTCCCGGCGGACCGGGGCGGGCAGCGGTTGGGCTGAGCCGGTCGGTGATTCGCGAAGTGAGCGCCACGCAGCGGGCGGTACTGGTGGCGCGGGTGCGCCAGGACGCAAGATATGCCGAGGCCGCGAGTCTGGTCGCGGGCGGCACCGGCTCAGTGCTCTGCGCCCCGATCGTGGCCGCGGGCAGCACGCGTGCGCTGGTCTACGCCGATCGGAGTCAAGCGGAGCCCCCGTTCCGGCCGGAGGACCTGGAGTTCATCGCCGCCGCGGTTGATCTGGCCGCCGCGCGGGTGGAGCTCGACGATCTGCACGCGTCGGCGCGCGAGCTGGCCCGGGTACACGGGCGCATCGCGGCTGGGCGGGAGATGCAGGAGCTGCTCTTCCCGGCGCCCATTCCGCAACCGCCGTGGGGCGAAATCGCCGCCGTGAATTACCCCGCCGAGCGCATGAGCGGCGACATCTACGACGTGCGACTCGACACCCAGGGTCGCCTGGTGACGATGCTGGCAGACGTTTCCGGCAAGGGCGTCCCCGCGGCCCTGCTGACGGCGATTCTGCAAAACACGTTGCGGTTGGCGTTACCCGAGATGGAGAACCTGGAGGCGATCGTGCAGCGCTTGAACGCGGTGCTGCACACATACAACGCCTTGGGGTCGTTCGCGACGCTGATCCTCAGTCGCTGGTCGAGCGGCGGGGACCACGTTGAGTTGGCCAACGCAGGCCATCCGGCGCCGCTGTGGTTGAAGGAAAATGGCACGCGCGAGGCCTTCCCCGTGTGCGTCGGGCTGGCGCTGGGGATCACGGAGGCCTGGACGGGAGAAATCCGGGAGTTTGACGCGCGCGACGTGGTCGCAATGGTGGCCTACACGGACGGTGCCAACGAGGCGAAGAACCCCCGGGGAGCAGCGTATGGCGTCGACGGCCTGGACCAGGCTTTGGCGCGGCTTGGCTCGCAGACCGCCGGCCGGTTGGTCGAAGAACTGGTTCGGGGCGTGCGGGATTTCTGTGCGCCCGCCGAACCAGGCGACGACGTGACATTTCTGGTGGTCACCCGCGCACGGGCGCCGCGCCCGTAGTCCGCGGGGATAACGCCGCACCGGCGGGCTGAACCGGGGCACAGTTGGGCTGTTTTCGGGATTAGTCGATGAGCTCGACCAGTTCGACGCCGAGCGCGTCGGCGATGCGGCGCAACGTGGCGACCATCGAGCGGTCGGGGTTCTTTAGCACGCGGTTAACTACTGCCGGGGACACCTTGAGCCGCTTGGCGAGTTCGGATTGCGTGATCTTCTTCTCCGCCAGCACCCGTCGAAGACGGTTTCCCGCCATTTGAGCCGGCATGTCGGCAGTAAACTCGATGGCGTCGAGTTTGCCGGCGGCCTTGGCGGCCTCATATTCGGCGAATTGCGCCTCGAACTCGGCCTTCATGTCCGGCGGCATTTGTTCCGGCGTCAGAACGGTCGTTTCGGAACCGGTTTCCGCCACTTTCGCTCGGACGGGTTCGTCTAGCAGCAGGATGCTGTCATCGCTTGGCATAGCTTCCTCGTGCCTAGCCAGTTCGTGGACAAACGTGGCGAACGCCTTGGCGAACGGCACCCCGAATTTCAGCGCCAAGGCATCCAACCGATCACTTCTTCGTCGCAAGTGCCGCGTTGACATTCATACGCCTTCTCGGCTCCTTCACGTCTACGCTTAATTGTAATCATGGTTAGCGTAAATATCAACCGTTCGATTGAACTTAACCTTGCGGCTTATCATCCAGTTCAACCGGCGGTAGTTGGCGGCTGTTTCGCCGGACTTATCGGCCGTTAAGCCAGGAACCGGAAACGCCTGCGGTTGGTTTCGGCGGAATCTGCCGCCTGGTTAACGGTCCCCATGCAAGCCCGGGCGATTCGTTCGCGAACATTAGCCAACGAAGCCTTGGAGCCGGCCCGGTGACGTTGGCGAAGCAAGCGAAATCACCGTGTTGCTAGGCGTTCAGGGCGACGCCCTCGAATGACTCCGGGACGAACAGCGACAGGTAACACTGGTTGTGAAAGTACACCTCGCGCCGCTGCTTAGGACGCGAGCACGATGTTCGTCAAGGCATCTTCTCCGCATTCTCCGATGGACCAATGTTCATGGCTGGTGCCGCTCGTCCGGACCAGTCTTCACCGTAAACCAGCCCTTCAGCGTGCAGATGACCGTGCCGCGAAACACGATTGCCACGATTGCCACCGCTCCGATGACAACTACGCTGACCACATCCAGGCTGCTACTCATGTGAATTCTCCATCGCTCAAGACCCGGCAGGCGCAGACAATGCGCTTCATCAGTAGCCTTCTCGGCCTCTGCAGGTGTGCTATTAACCGCATTCCGCGATTAGCGCAAATGTCAATCATGAGGTCAACATCTGAGGAGAATTGACTCATCGGCAAACCGTCTCGCTCTGCAGGCCGCGAATGGCAACCGTTTTGGCGGTATTATGGGGCAGTGATATCGGCACCGGGAGCATTTGCGGCGGAGTATGCCGCTTGGTGGAAGGTCATGATGGCGGCTGGGTTTCACCTGCCCGGTACCGTGCACGCCGTGAAGCTGCTCTCCAATCCCGAGTGTTTTTGCAAGCGCCCCCTGGGCGGGATCATCAAAGTGCGGATCGATGGCGGCCTTCCCTGGCACCTCCGCATCGAGAAATCCCGGGTCGAGTTCGAGACCCCCGTTTACGACCTGGCGCAAGCCGAAGAAGCGCTCCGCAAGCTCGCCGAGTCCGACGAACCCGATTGGCCCGGGACTCGGGAAGAAGCTCTGGCGCTCGTCAAGGTCGTGCAGGCCATCGCCAGCACCGGCTGAGCCGTCAAGTTCCGCGGATGGGCGTGTCTGACGGCGGGTGTAGTCCAAAACTGTGGCGGAAAGCTCGCCGTCCGAGCCTCAGGCGCGAGCCCTTGTCATTACCCACAATTCGCGTGACCCCGGCGAGGCCGCGAGCGCCGCGTAGCGGCCCCAGCCCGAGGGGCGGGCGGTAGCGACCGTGGGGAAAAGCCGCCTGCTTCAGCCTGAAAGGCTGGTCTGAAGTAGATGGGGATGA
>JAGVEP010000076.1 GCA_020058145.1 Phycisphaerae bacterium
GACCTGTTGAAACTGCTGACGCGGCTCGAAACCACCCCGGCACGCGCCAAGTCCGCGTGATAAAATACGTCACCGAATTAACGGGGCAGAGCACTAAGCCTGAAGGCCGACGGGTCGATTCGAACGTGGGGAAACAACTCCTACGGCCAGTGCGACGTACCGGCGCCCAACAGCAGCTTCGTCGCCGTCGCGGGGGGCGGACTCCACAGCCTGGGTCTGAAGGCCGACGGCTCGATCGTGGCCTGGGGGGCTAACGAGGACGGTCAATGCGACGTACCGGCGCCCAACAGCGGCTTCGTCGCCGTCGCGGGGGGCTGGGGCCACAGCTTGGGGCTGCAGGCCAACGGCTCAATCGTGGCGTGGGGAAGCAACGATGACTGGTACGGCAACCACGTTGGCCAATGCAACGTTCCGGCGCCTAACAGCGGCTTCGTCGCCGTCTCGGCGGGCGGGTGGCACAGCCTGGGGCTCACGGCCGACGGTTCGATCGTGGCGTGGGGAAACAACTACGACTCTGAGGGTAATTACGCGGGCCAATGCGATGTGCCGACACCCAACACGGGTTTCGTGGCGGTCGCGGCGGGTATCTACCACAGTGTCGGCTTGAAGGCGGACGGGTGCCTGCCCGGCGTGCCGGCGTCCCCCCAGCCCGCCAATGGGGATCCGGATGTACCGCTGGAAAAGATGCTGAGCTGGCGCGCCGCGCCGTTCGCCACTTCGTATGATGTACGTTTGGGCACCACCAATCCACCGCTGCGCATCGACTCCGTCTGGGTGAATCGATGGATTGCAGGGCCGCTGGAGTCCGGGACGCGTTACTACTGGCAAATCGTGGCCCGAAACGGCGCGGGGCAGACGGCGGGCCCAGTTTGGTCGTTCTTTACCCATCCGACTGTGCCTCCGGCGCCGCCCACTGACCCGCAGCCTGCGGACGGCGCAACGGATGTTGACCCCGACGCTGTCCTGGACTGGGGCGACGTGCCGATGGCCTCGTCCTACGACATCTACCTCGGCCCCAGCATACCGCCGCCGCTCGTGGGCACGAGTGACACCAGCGACTGGGCGCCAACATTGAACTACGCGATGACCTACTACTGGCAAGTCGTCGCGCGGAACGCGCTGGGCACAGCGCCCGGACCGGTCTGGTCCTTCACAACCAAAGCGGCGTCGGGCTCCGTCGCGGCGTGGGGGAGCAACGAGTTCGGACAGTGTGTGGCGACGGTGTCCAACATCGGATTCGATGGCATGGCCGCCGGGGCGAATCACACCCTGGTATTGGCGGCGGACGGAGTGATTACCGGGTGGGGCGATGATGGTTCCGGCCAATGCGATGTCCCCGCGCCGAACGCGGACTTCATTGCCTTGGTAGGAGGCTATTGCCACAGCATGGCTGTTACGGCCGCAGGCACGATCCGCGCGTGGGGCAATAACGACTTCGGCCAAAACGACGTGCCCGCACCCAACGCGGATTTCACCGCGGTGGCGGCGGGTGCGTTTCATAGCCTCGGACTCAAGACGGATGGCTCAGCCGTGGCCTGGGGCGACAATTCCTCTGGGCAATGTAACGTGCCTGAGCCGAACACAGGCTTCGTGGCGGTGGCCGCTGGGTTTGTCCACAGTCTTGGTCTCAAGTCGGACGGGTCGATCGTGGCGTGGGGCGACAACTCGTATGGTCAGTGCGACGTGCAGCTCCCCAATACGGGTTTCGTCGCCGTGGCGGCGGGCTTTTTCCACAGCCTGGGTCTGAGAGCCGACGGCACGATTGTAGCCTGGGGGGATAACGGGTATGGCCAGTGCGATGTCCCGGCACCGAATGCCGATTTCGTGGCGTTCGCGGGAGGTGGCATGCACACTCTCGGCCTGAAAACCGACGGTTCGATCGTAGCCTGGGGCGACGATTCCTACGGACAGGTCAATGTTCCGGCGCCAAACATCGGCTTCGTGTCCGTGGCGGCTGGCGGGTACCACAGTCTGGGCCTGAAGGCCTTCTACGGCGACCTGAACTGCGACGGCGTCGTCAACTTCGACGACATCAACGCATTTGTGCTGGCCTTGAGCGGCCACGAAGCGTATCAGGCGGCTTTCCCGCGTTGCCATTGGCTCAACGCCGACTGCAATGACGACGGCAACGTCAATTTCGACGATATCAATGCGTTCGTGGCGATTCTGAGCGGGTAGCAGCACATGGTGGGCGGTGCCCACCCTACGGGGGCCGCACTTTCCGCCCGCAGGTGCGCGGGTAAAATCACGGGCTAGCCCGGCCGCGTGGCCGGCGGGTCTGTTGGTGCGCCATGCGCGGCGTGAGAGCGCGATGATCCCGACCGAGATTCTCAAGAAGGTCCGCCGCATTCAGATCGTAACCTCGGCGCTCGTCCACGACGTGTTCGCCGGGCAATATCACTCCGCCTTCAAAGGCCGCGGGATGGAGTTCGAGGAGGTCCGCGAATACCAGCCGGGTGACGACGTGCGCACGATCGACTGGAACGTCACCGCCCGCAGCGGCCGGCCGTTCGTCAAGACCTACCGCGAGGAGCGCGAGCTGACGGTCGTTCTGCTGGTCGACGTGAGCGCGTCGCAGGACTTCGGCACGCGCGAGCAGCTCAAGAGCGAGCTGGTCACGGAACTCGGGGCGACGCTGGCGTTCTCCGCCATCCAGAACAACGACAAGGTCGCGCTCATCCTCTTCACCGACCGGATCGAGCGTTTCGTGCCGGCCCGCAAAGGCACCCGGCACGTGCTCCGCGTGGTGCGCGAGCTGCTGTACCACCAGCCTGCGGGCCGCGGCACCGATGTCGGGGCCGCGCTCGAATATCTCAGCCGGGTGCTACGGCGGCGCGCCGTCGTGTTTCTCATCAGCGACTTTCAGACGCCGGCGTTTCGCGGGCCGCTGCAGGTCGCGCGGCATCGGCACGACCTGATACCGATCGTCGTGCGCGACGAGCGGGAAGCGCTGTTGCCGTCCGTGGGCTACGTGGAGGTTCTGGATCCGGAGACGGGCGGGCAGTTGCTCGTGGACACGCGCGGGCGCGGCTTTCGCCGGCGTTTTCAGGAACTCGCCGAGCGCCGCCGGCAGGACCTGCACGCCGAGTTCCGGCGGTTGCGGATCGATGCGATCGAGGTGCAGACCGGCCAGCCGTTTGTCGTGCCGCTGACGACGTTCTTCCGCAGACGGGAGCGGAGGAGATGAACGTACGAGGCACGGAGGTGAGGCCGACCGAGGAGGGAGGGCGAACGAGGCACGGAGGCACGAAGGGGTGTGCGCACCGTCGCTGGCGCTCCGGGGTCGGATACGCGCTCTTGCTGATCGGTGGATGTCGGCCGCCGGCGCCACCGCAGGCGGAGGTCGTCCGCGACACGGTCGAACGCGGGCCGCTGAGACTCACCGTGGAGGCCGGACCGAAGACGGCCGCCGTGGGTGACGTGGTGACGGTCACCATCCGTGCGGACGCGCCGGCCGATTACGTGCTGGCTTTGCCGGAGGAAAAGGACTTCGGTGACGTTAGCGCGCACCTCGTGGCGACTCCTGATCCGCAGCCGGGGGCGACCGGAATGCTCTGGCGACGCGTGTTCGAAGTGCAGCCCGTGGTCTCCGGCGTGCTGGAGATTCCGTCGCTGACCGCCAGGTACGGCCACAAGGCGTCGCCGGCGGAAACGCAGCCGGCGCTGGCTGGCGAGCTGGTCAGCAATCCGCTCAAACTCGAAATCCGCTCGGTGCTAACGGATCAGGACAAACCGGAGCAGCCGCGCGACATCACGGGCACGCTCTTGCCGCCGCTGCCGCCGCTGCCGTGGTGGGTGCGGGTGCTGCTCGGGCTGGGGGCGCTCGCGGTCGTGGCGGGTGTGTACGCGCTGTATCGCGTGCTGCGCCAGCGGGCTTTGCGACCGCCGCCGCCGATTTTGCCGGAGGTGTGGGCCCTGCGGGCGCTTTCCGCGCTGGAAAACACGAACTGGTTCGATATCGAACGTGTCCGGGAATACTACTACCGCCTGACGGAAGTGGTCCGGCGGTACATCGAGCTGAAATTCGGGCTGGCGGCACCGGAGATGACGACCGAGGAGTTCCTGGTATCTCTGGCGCACGACGGGCAGGGTTTGCCGTATGAAACCGGCCGCTTGCGCGTGTTCCTCGAAGCCTGCGACTTCGTGAAATACGCCGCCCTGCAACCGACGCGCGAGGACGGGCAGCAGGTCTTGCGCACGGCGCGGGCGTTCGTGCAGGCGACGGCGGCGGCTAGCTCCCCTCCCTCTCAGGGAGGGGGGGGTAATACCGGAGGGTCAGCGCCATGACGCCGGTGCACCTGCCGCTGACGCCGGCCTGGCTGTGGTGGCCACAGCCGTGGGTTTGGCTGTTGTTGCTACTGTTGCTGCTGCCGCCGCTCTGGTGGCTGTGGCAGCAGCCGCAGCGCCGGCC
>JAGVEP010000215.1 GCA_020058145.1 Phycisphaerae bacterium
CCACCGGCGCAGCCGGAAAAGACGGACAAGTAGCCGCGGGGCAGCACGCAGCGGCCTATGTGCGGGCGGCGTTTCTCGCGGCGATGGCCCGGGAAGCGCCGCCCGGTGTTTTGGAGACGCAGTCGCCGCTCCCCGCGCTGGCCCCGTAGCGTCGGACCTCCGAGTCCGACGGTTGGCCCCGTAGCGGCGGACCCCGTAGTAGCGTCGGACCCCGCAGTAGCGTCGGACCTCCGAGTCCGGCGGCGGACGCTCAGGCACGCCATGTACAAAGTGCTCCTCGCCGATGCGCTGGATCCCGACGCCGAGGCCCGCCTTGCGGCTGGCGCCACGCTCATCCGCGCCCCCGCGGCCGACGAACCGACCTTGTGCGGGTTAATCGCGGATTGCGACGCCCTCGTGGTCCGCACCCACACGCCGGTGACACGCCAATTGCTCGCCGCGGGCCAAGCGCTGCGCGTGGTTGGTGTTGCGGGCGTTGGAACGGACCGCGTGGACATGGTCGCGGCGAAAGAACTGGGCATCGCCGTCCTGAGCACGCCGGCTGCGGCCACGGACGCGGTGGCGGACCTGACGCTGGCGCTGATTCTCCAGCTCCTGCGGCCGATTCCCCGCCTGGCGGAGCAGTACCGCCGCGGAGGCTTCGCGCAGGCCCGCGCTCAGCCGCATGGCGTTGAACTGCGCGACCTCACCGTCGGCATCGTCGGGATGGGGCGCATCGGCTCGGCCGTCGGTCGCCGCTGTGCCGCCGGCTGCGGCGCCCGCGTGCTGTACAACGACATCCTGCCTGTCGGGCCGTTTGAGTTCGCGGCACAGGCCGTGGACAAACCGACGATCTGGTCGCAGTGCGACGTTGTGACCCTGCACGTCCCGTTAACCGCACAAACCTGCGGGCTGGTGAACGCCGCAGCCCTGGCGGATTTTCGCCCCGCAGCTTTGTTGCTCAACACGGCTCGTGGCGCGGTCGTGGACACCGCGGCACTCGTGGATGCGCTGCAAACGAGCCGCCTCGGCGGAGTCGCGCTGGACGTGACCGACCCGGAACCTCTCGCGCCCGATCACCCGCTTTTCACCTGTGACCGCTGCATTCTGACACCGCACATCGCGGCCCGCACCGTCGGCGGCCTGCGCCGGATGGCGGCGGTGGTCGACGATGTGCTGGCCTACTTGCGCGCTGCGCGGTAGCGGCTCGTAATCGCGCGGTTGTCACGGAAGTCGGTCGCTGCAATTCGGCCGGTACAGAGCCCGGCCGCTACACTTGTGGCCGCCGCGTGCCGGTGCGTGTGCCGACGATGGTCACGGGGATCGGTCGCGGCCTCGGTACCGGCACGAGGTCGAGCAGCGTCACACTCTTCGGTGCGGCGGCGACGAAAGCATGGACGTCCTGGAAGTCCCAGCTTTCGCGCGGCACCGGCTGGTCGGACGCGTCCTGAACACGCGCGGCATACTGGTCTACGAGGACACGCACCGCGAAGCGGTCGCACATGGCTTCTTTCCGCCGCGGATTCCGCCCGGCGGCCTTGACGAGATAGTGGTAAAGCTCATGGAGGTAAACGAACAGCGCCAGTTGATAGGCGTCGGCAATGACCAGGCGGTGGGTCTCCCGCCACCAGTGTGTGCGATTGGATTGCGAGCGGGCGATGTGCGTGCCGAAGCGGTACGGGTATCCGAGGTGCCGGCCGAGATTCACGAAAATGCGGGCGTCGCGATAGAAGCAGGTGCCGGAGAAGTCCGCGCGCCGGCTGTAGCGTACCCGCACCGTGAGCCGCGCGTGCCGGTACGGCCAGGTGTGGCGCAGGAAGAGGCGTTCGAGCCGCGCGCCATCCAGGTCCGTGGTGTTGCCGAAGTCCATCCGTGGTTCCACTCGCTCGGCTAGTATGAGAACGACGAACCAGCGGGAGTGCAATGGCGGTTCGCCACAGGAGTCGCTGGGTGTCAATACGCAAGAAAAGGCGCGCGGGTCCAGCCATGCGTGTGGCGGTATTCGCGAGCGTGGCCCTATGCTGGGGTTGTCTCGGTCCGCAGCGCGCCCTCAAGCCCCTCACCGCGGGCGTGGTCTTCGGCCCGGGCGCGGTAAACTTCAGCGGCACGCACGTGTCCGGATTGGAGTGGTTGCCTGACGGCGAGCACTACCTGGAACGTCGCGGCGGCGTGCTGCAACGCGTGACGGCGCTGACGGGCGACACGACGCCCGCGTATGACTACGCGGCGCTGGAAGAGGCCCTGAAAACGCAGGCGGACTGCGAAGAGGCCGACGCGCAACATCTCGCCCGCTACCCCACGTTGCACAGCGCAGACTACGCGGTGGCGGTACTGGAGCACCACGACCGCCTGTACCTGTATCGCCGTGCAGACGGCACGTTGCGGCGGCTGACCGATGAGGCCACGGCCCGCGGCGAGCTGACCCTGAGCCCGGACCGCGCACACGTCGCATTTGTCGAGGATAACAACCTCTATACGATCGCGACGTTTGACGGGCAGGTTTCGCAACTGACTCACGATGGGAGCGCGACGCGCCTCAATGGCGTGCTCGACTGGGTGTATGAGGAAGAGCTGTACGGGCGCGGCAACAAACGGGCCTACTGGTGGTCCGAGGATGACCGCCACCTCGCCTACCTGCAACTCGATGACGGCGACGTGCCGACCTATCCGGTCGTCGACTACTTGCCCACGCACCCGACGGTCACGCAGATGCGCTATCCCAAGGCCGGCGACCCGAACCCGAAGGTGCGGCTTGGGGTCGTCGCGCCGGAAGGCGGCCCAACGCGGTGGGTTGACCTGTCCGCGTACGACGGTGCCGAAATTCTGATCGCCGGTGTGTCGTGGGCGCCGAATGGCAGGCTCGTGTATGCGGTGCAAGAGCGCGAACAGCGCTGGCTCGATCTAAACGACGCGGATCCGCAGACGGGGCAGCCGCGGACACTGCTGCACGAGACCTCGCCCGCGTGGGTCGAATACGGGCACCCGCCGCACTGGCTCGCGGACGGCTCGTTTCTTTGGCTGAGCAGCCGGGACGGGTGGCAGCACTTATACCACTATCGCCGCGATGGCGAGTTGCTGCGCGGGGTGACCGCGGGCGCATGGGAAGTGGGCACGCTGCACGGCGTGGACGCCCAAACCGGCTGGGTCTATTTCTCTGCCGCGCGCGACGACCCGCTTGAAACGCAGACTTACCGGATTCCGCTCGCCGGTGGCGAAATCGAACGGCTCTCCGAGCCGGGTTTCAGCCACGAGGTCGGCTTCGACCCCTATTTCCAGTACTTCATCGACACGTTCAGCAATGTCACGACGCCGCCGAAGGTGTGCTTGCGGTCGGCGAGCGGCGGCGTGCTGCGCGTGCTCAGCGAAAACGACGTGCCGGCGTTGCGCGAATACCGGCTCAGCCGGCCGCAGCTCGTCCGCATTCCCACATCCGCGGGCTATAAACTGAACGCCCTGCTCGTCCGCCCGCCGGCTTTCCACCGCTGGAAGAAATACCCGGTGTACACGCTCGTCTACGGCGGCCCGCACACGCCGACGGTCCACAATCGTTGGCCCGGCCACCGGTTCGCGTTTGAGCAGTGGCTCGCGCAGCAGGGCTACCTCGTCTTCGCCTGCGATCCGCACACCGCAAGTGCGGAGAGTGCGGCCAGCGCGTGGCAAGCGTACCAGCAACTCGGGGTCACCGAACTGGCCGACCTGGAGACCGCTGTCCGCTGGCTCGCCGCGCACGAAAACGCCGACCTTCGGCGGGTCGCCATCTCCGGGCACAGCTATGGGGGGTATCTGGCGGCCTACGCCCTGACGCACGGGAGCGTATTCACAGCCGGGATTGCGGTCGCCGGACTGGCGGACTGGCGGAACTACGATTCCATTTACACCGAGCGTTACATGCGCACGCCGCGGCACAACCCGGACGGCTACGAGCGGTCGTCGGTCAGCGCGGCGGCGCGAAATCTGCACGGACGGCTGCTGATCCTGCACGGCGTCCAGGACGACAACGTGCACGTGCAAAATGCGTTGCAGCTCATGTACGCGCTCCAGGAGGCGGAGCAGTCGTTCGAGGTCATGCTGTACCCGGACGATGACCACGGCGTAGAGACGTACTACGTGCAACAGCAGCGGCTGGGACTGGAGTTCCTGAAGCGCGGCCGACGCGAGACGAGCCCCGATTAGAATCCGTTCTTTGAACCCTGCTAAAACGGAGAGGGTGGGATTCGAACCCACGGACGCTTGCGCGTCACCGGTTTTCAAGACCGGCTCCTTGAGCCACTCGGACACCTCTCCTGACGCGTGTTGCACAAGCTGCCAAAGGCCGGCAAACGGGTCGCACGCCGACGCGACATGCGCTCCGCACACACCCACCATAACGCGGTACGCGTGCCCGCGCGCCCGCAGTCAATCCGCGACCCACACAGCATAAATCTGGCCGGCAAACATGTCTATCGGGGGCGCGCGCGACTGCTTTGAAGGGGTGCAGTCCAAAACTGTGGCAGCCGCCCCGCGCGGCGAGGCTCCTGTCCGAGCCCCATGCGCCAGCGTGGGGTTTTCCGCGGAGCGCGCTGCGCGGACCCCAGGCTCGCGCCTGAGGCTCGGACGGCGAGCTTTCCGCCACAGTTTTGGACTACACC
>JAGVEP010000183.1 GCA_020058145.1 Phycisphaerae bacterium
ACCCCGTTGTGCCCGCCCCACCCCGTTGTGCCCGCCCCACCCCGTTGTGCCCGCCCCACCCCGTTGTGCCCGCCCCAGCCCGCTGCGTGAGTCTCTCATCCCATCCATAACTGTTTTCCGGGAGCCACTGGTTGCTCGCGAGCCCGTGGCTCCCCGCATTTGTACACGCCCGGATCGGGGAGCATCGGCGTCCCGCCGGTGCGGGAGAAAGCTGGGTGGAGTGGGCGTCTCGCCCGCGCCCTGGGCGGCAAGATGTAGCTGCTGCGAGAATCCCTTCTTGCACCCCGTCCACGGGAATCTGTCCCGCCCTTCGCGTGTCACGGCCGTGTCAAGGGTCGAGCACGTGCTCGCGGGATGGGAATCCCGCCGGAGTGCGTGCGAGATAGAAATCGCGCAACGAGCATGGCACGACCATTACGTCCCGCGGGCGCAACAGGACGGCCCCTGCAACTTCACGGCCGCAGCGAGGTACAAGTGCTTCGTCGGGCTTGTGGACCCGCCCCTGCGGTTATCGGAAGCTGTATCATGTTGGATGTCGATTTGACGCCGCTGAGCCCCGAGGCCCTCGATATTGCACGCGAAGGCGTGCGCAGGAACGGGAACGGTGACGGAGACGGCGCGATGCTCTCGAACGAGCTCATCGAGTTCATGGAAGTCGCGGTGGCCCGCGAGGCGTCCGACATCCATCTTGTTCCCGGCTACCCGCCGACCCTGCGCATTCACGGCCAGTTGCGGCCCATCGCTGACGCAGTGCTCGATGCCGACCAGACCCGGAGCATGGTCGCGACACTCTTGCCCGAGCGGCTGCGAGCGTCGCTGAGCCACGCGAAGAACTTCGATTGCTCGGTGTCGCTGCCGTACCGCGGCACGGAATGCCGCTTTCGCGCGAGCCTGTACCTGTCGCAAGGCAGTTGGTGCGCCTGTCTCCGCCACATTCCGACCGAGATTCCCGGCCTCGAATGGCTCGGCTTCCCCCTCGAACTGGGCGAACGCCTGGTCGCGCACCGCAACGGGCTGATCATCCTCACCGGCGTGACGGGCTCCGGAAAAACCTCCAGCCTCGCCTCGTTGATCAACCTGCTCCGCCAGGACCCCACCAAGCGTATCCTCACCGTCGAAGAGCCGATCGAGTACCTGCACCCCGCGGGCACCGGCGGCATCGTCACGCAGCGCGAAGTCGGCCGCGATGTGGACTCGTTCGCCGACGGGCTCAAACACGGCCTGCGGCAGGACCCGGACGTCATCCTGGTCGGCGAGATCCGCGACCGTGAGACCGCGCAAATGGCCATCAGCGCCGCGGAAACCGGGCATCTGATTTTCACCACGTTGCACACACGCGACGCCAAGGGCGCCTTGACGCGGCTGGTCGATATTTTCCCGCAGGACGCCCAGGACGACATCCGCGGCCAGCTCGCCATGAGTCTGCGGTCCGTGGTCTGCCAGCACCTCTTGCCGGCGGCGGACGAGGATGAGCGCCGCATCTTGGCCTTGGAGGTGTTGCACGCCAACCTGGCAGTGCAAGTCGCGATTCGCACCGGCAAGATCGAGACGATCGAATCGGCCGTTCAGACCGGCAAACGCGACGGCATGTGGTCGCTGGACGACGACCTGCAACGGCTGCTCAAAGTAGGCAAAATCACGCTCGAAACGGCCCGCCGCTTCGCCAAGGACCCCAACAGCATCGTCGCCACTACCAATGCGTGGGAGTAGGCGCAGGGGGTGGGCTTCGCTCCCCAAAACGGTCGCGAAATCCCGCGTGCTTTTGGCACCACGGTCCCGTATACTTCCTCGCCAGATATCTGGAACGGCCGAGGTCGACCCACCTCCGGTTTATGCTTTGAGGACACTATGAACGTCCTGCTGGTTTCGCCGACCACTCCGGACACGTTCTGGAGCTTTCGCCACGTCATGCGGTTCATCGCGAAAAAGGCCGCCTTTCCGCCGCTCGGGCTGCTTACGGTGGCCGCCATGCTGCCCCGCAATTGGCACCTCAAGCTGGTGGATCTCAACGCCCGGTCGCTGACGGCCGCCGACCTCGACTGGGCGGATTACGTCTTCATCTCGGCGATGATCGTGCACGAAGATTCGGTGCGGCAGATCGTGGCGCGCTGTGCGGAGCACCACAAGCCGATCGTGGCCGGCGGCCCGCTGTTCACCACCGGGCACGAGCGCTTTCCCGAAGTTTCGCATTTCGTGCTCGGCGAGGCGGAAAACGTCATGCCCACGCTGGTGGCCGACATGCTCGCCGGCCGCGTGCAGCGGTTCTATCAGGACCCGGACAAGCCGGACGTCGCCGGTACGCCCGTGCCGCGTTGGGATTTGATCCGCTTCCGGGACTACGCCACGATGCCGGTGCAATACTCGCGTGGCTGTCCCTTCAACTGCGAGTTCTGCGACATCATCGTGATGAACGGCCGGGTGCCGCGGGTCAAGACGCCGGCCCAGATGGTCCGCGAGCTGGACACGCTGCTCGACCTCGGCTGGCGCAGCTCGATCTTCATCGTCGATGACAACTTTATCGGGAACAAGCTGAAGGTGAAGACCCTGCTGCGCGAGCTCGTGTCCTGGCGGGCGCGGCGTGCGTCCGGCGTGTCGTTTCTGACCGAGGCCTCGCTTAACCTCGTCGACGACGCGGAACTGCTGGAACTCATGGTGCAGGCGGGCTTCAAGAAGGTCTTCGTCGGCGTCGAAACCCCGGACGAAGCGGGATTGACCGAGTGCGGCAAGGTGCAAAACACGCGGCGCGACCTGGTCGCCGCGGTGAAGCAGATCCAGAACGCCGGCCTGGAGGTGATGGGCGGGTTCATCCTCGGGTTCGACAGTGATACCCACAGCATCTTCGAGCGGCAACGGCGCTTCATCCAGGAATCGGGCGTGGTCACCGCCATGGTCGGGCTGCTCAACGCCCTCCCGCAGACACGTTTGTTTGCGCGGCTGAAGAGCGAAGGCCGCATCCTTGGCCAGACCACCGGAAACAACCTCGACGCGGTGCTGAATTTCGTCCCCAAGCTGGACCGCGAGACGCTGGTGGAGGGCTATCGGGCGCTCGTCAAGCGCCTGTACGCGCCCAAGGAGTACTACCGGCGGGCGCTGACGTTTCTCCGCGAATACCGCCCGCGCGGCCCGCGCACGCGTCGCCCGCCGAGCGAGGTACTGGCCTTCTTGCGGTCGCTCTGGGTTATGGGTGTCTGGACGCGCGGCCGCCGCGAGTACTGGAAGTACCTCACCAAATCGCTGTTGTTCCATCGCCGGGCCTTCGGGGAGGCGATGAACCTGGCGATCATTGGATATCATTTCCGCAAAGTCGCCGCGAGTCTGTAGCGCGCGGCTTCCGAACATGCGATGGGCATGGCCTAGAACGTAGGGCGGGCACCGCCCACCACTCCGAGCCGCGCCCGTCAGAGACTATGAAAGCCGGGCCTCCTGGCGATCTTACGCGGGATCGAGTCCCATGATCGCTGCACGGGCTGGCCACTGGGGCCGCCCAAAGATGTCGAGCATCT
>JAGVEP010000313.1 GCA_020058145.1 Phycisphaerae bacterium
GCCAGATTGAAATCGTGTACCGGCTCATACGCTAAGGAAACCCTTGGAAATCAGGGCTGCTCCGCGTTATCGTGCTCGCTCAACCGGACAGTACTGATCCAAAATCTAAAATCCAAAATCTGCCCGCAACCCCACCCACCGAGTTCGGGTAGAAGGAATGCGGTGGCACTGCGCCCGCAATCGGTTATGCTCTGCTAACTCGTTTTGCGAGAGAAGGTTAGGTTGGCTATGGCCATTGGGGAAGCACTCGTCGCCAAGGGACTGATCACGGCCCAGCAGCTCAAGGACGCCCTCGCGCAGCGTTTGTCGCCGGCCGAGCGGTTGGACCAGGTCCTGCTTCGGCAGGCGCTGGTCGAGGAAAAAGACCTGCTGGAGGTGCTCAGCGATCAGCTCATGATCCCGGTTGTCGAGTTGCGCGAAGCCGACATCGACCGCGATCTGCTCGGTCTCATTCCGAGCCGGCTGGTTCACAAGTACTGCCTGATGCCCATCAGCCGCAACGGCAAGGGCGTCCGCGTCGCCACGTCCGACCCGTACAACATGTACGCCCTCGATGAGGTGCGCACCTGCATCAACACCCCGGTCGAGCCGGTGCTCGCCACCAAAGCGGAAATCCAGCGGATGATCCGCGTTTTCTATGGCGTCGGCGGCGACGTGATCCAGGCGATGGTGTCGGAGGCCGGCGACCTCGAAATCCTCGACGAGCACAAGATCGAGTCCGAGGACCTCGACATCCAGATGGCCCAGGAAGCCTCGGTCATCAAGCTCGTCAACGAGATACTGATCGAGGCCATCGACCAGCGGGCCAGCGACATCCATTTCGAGCCCTTTGAAGGCGACTTCCAGGTCCGCTACCGCATCGACGGCGTGCTGCACGTGGCCAACGTGCCGGCCGAAATCCGCCGGTTCCAGAATGCCATCGTCAGCCGTATCAAGATTCTGTCGAACTTGAATATCGCGGAACGCCGGCTGCCGCAGGATGGCGGCTTCAAGATTCGGGCTCACGGGCGCGAGATCGACCTGCGTGTGAGCATCATCACGATGGCGTTCGGCGAGGGCATCGTGCTGCGTATCCTGGACCGGTCCTCGGTCCAGCTCGACCTGCTCTCGCTGGGCATGGAAGGCAAGACCTCCGAGATCTTCATGGATCTCATCACCCGCCCGCACGGGATTCTGCTCGTGACCGGGCCGACGGGTTCCGGCAAAACCACCACGCTGTACGCCGCTCTGCGGACGATCGTGAGTCCCGAGCTGAAGATTCTGACGATCGAGGATCCGATCGAATACTACCTCGACGGTATCAACCAGACCCAGATTCTGCCCAAGATCGGCCTGACGTTCGCCCGCGCGCTGCGGAGCTTCTTGCGGCACGACCCGGACGTGATCCTGGTCGGCGAAATTCGTGACAAGGAGACCGCCGAAGTCGCGATTAACGCCTCGCTGACCGGCCACTTGGTCTTCAGCACGCTGCACACCAACGACGCCGCCACCGCCACCACGCGTCTGCTCGACATGGGCGTCGAACCGTTCCTGGTTTCGAGCTCGCTCGAAGCGGTCGTCGGTCAGCGGCTTGTCCGCGTGCTCTGCAAGCACTGCAAGGAGGCCTACGAGCCGGACAACGCGACCCTGTTGCCGCCGGACTTTGGCTACCAGCGCGGCGATAAGCTCTGGCGCGGCCGCGGCTGCAAGGACTGCCGAAACACCGGTTTTTCGGGTCGGCGGGCCTTGTTCGAGCTGCTGGTCATGACCGACGAGCTGCGCGAGATGGTGCTGCAACACGCGTCCGCGTCGCAACTTCAGAAAGCCGGCTGCGAGCACGGTCTGGTGCTGATGCGCGAAGCCGGCTGGGATTTGTGCCGCCGCGGCTTCACGACGGCACAGGAGGTGCTGCGCGTCACGAAGGTGTAGGCGGGGTAGGGGTAGGGTGGGCACTGCCCACCAATGTAGCGGCCGACCCCCGTGTCGGCCGTAGGAGGTTGGTGGCCCGGCACCGCCCGTGTGCCGCCCGACGGCCGGCTTGACTCCGGCATACAAATCATGCATACTCATGCATATGAGAACGACCCTGAACATCGATGATGCGTTGCTGGAAGAAGCGCGCCGGCTGACCGGTCTGCGGGAGAAAACGGAGGTCGTGCGGGCGGGGCTCGAGGCCCTCATCGCGCGGGAAGCGGCCCGGCGCCTGGCTGCGTTGGGTGGCACGCAGCCGGCGCTGCGTCCAATTCGTCGACGGCGCGCGCGGGTCCGCTGATGCTTGCCGATACTTCCGTGTGGGTGGATCATTTTCGCCGGCGTAGTGCGGTATTGCAGACACTGCTGCTAGCGCACGAGATTGAATGCCATCCGTTCGTAATCGGCGAATTGGCTTGCGGCCACCTCAAGCCGCGGGCGGCGATGATCGCTTGGCTGGGCCGATTGCCGCAGGTCGCGCTGGCGGACCACCACGAGGTGCTTGGCCTGGTGGAAACGCGGCGGCTCATGGGCCGCGGCCTGGGCTGGATTGACATGCACCTGCTGTGTGCCGCGCTCCTCGCGGGCACGCGGCTCTGGACGCTTGATCGCCGGCTCGCCGCGGCGGCGGGCGATTTGGGCGTCTTGTTTCAGCGGTAGCGGTAGGGTGGGCACTGCCCACCATCTTCATTCCAGCGGTAGGGTGGGCACCGCCCACCATCTTCATTCCGGCGGAGCAGGTGGGCACCGCCCACCCTACCCGTCGCGGGCCGTACAATACGACTATGTCCAGCAGCGGCAAGGTCGTGGTTGCCATGTCCGGCGGCGTGGATTCGTCCGTCGCCGCCAGCTTGCTCAAGGAGCAGGGGTATGACTGCGTCGGCGTGTTCATGCGCGTGGGGGCCACGGAGGAAGGCACGCAGGCACGCAGGCACGCAGGCACGCAGGACGGCCACGAAGTCGTTGCCGTTCCCACCTTCCCAGCTTCCCACGTTCCCACGCCTCACCGCCACGGCTGCTGCTCGGTGGAAGATGCCCTCGACGCCCGGAACGTCGCCACCCGGCTCGGCATTCCGTTCTACGTGCTCAATTTCGCAGCGGATTTTGGCGAGATCATCGACTATTTTGTTGACGAATACGCGCACGCACGCACGCCTAACCCGTGCGTGTTGTGCAATATTCACCTGAAGTTTGGCAAGTTGCTGCGGTATGCCGACATGCTCGACGCTGAGTTCGTCGCGACCGGACACTATGCCCGCATTCTGCGTGGGAACGGGGCGACGCAGACGGCATATCTGGCCCGCGCGCGGAACCTCGCGAAGGACCAATCGTATGTGCTGTTTGGCATCCAGCGCGACGATTTGCGACGCTGTCTGTTCCCGCTCGGCGAGATTGCAGACAAGGCGGAGGTTCGACGAATCGCGGCCGGCCTCGGGCTTAAGGTGCACGACAAGCCCGACAGCCAGGAAATCTGCTTTGTGCCGGACGGGGATTACAAGCCCCTCGTGCGGGCCCGCCGGCCGGAGACGCAACGGCCGGGGCCGGTCCTGGACGCCGACGGCCGCGAGCTCGGCACGCACGAGGGCGTGGCAAACTTCACGATCGGCCAGCGCCGTGGGCTGCGCATCGCGACCGGTCAGCCGATCTACGTCACCGAGCTTGACCCCGAGAACAACGTTGTCCGGGTCGGGCCGCAGGCGGCGCTAGCGAGCGTCGGGCTGATTGCCGAGCGGGTGAATTGGCTCGTCGATCCGCCGGCGGACGGGGAGTGGCGACCCGCGGCCATCAGGATTCGCCACAGGCACACAGCGGCGGCCGGGCATATTCGGGCCATCGGGAAACGGGTGCCTGGGGAAACGACGGACGGAGTCGAGGCACGTTTTGATGTCCCCCAACTCGCGGTGACCCCAGGGCAGGCCGCGGTCTTTTACGATGCGGACGAGATTGTGCTTGGTGGCGGCTGGATCGCGAGCGGAGTTGCGAATAGCGAGTAGCGAATAGCGAATTCCAATAGAACTTGGCGAAAGAACATAGGAGTTGCTCATGGCACGACAAACACCGCTCTACGTCGGCACCAACGGATTCGTGGCGGCCCTCGATCCGGACAGCGGGCAGGAGCACTGGCGGACCAAGCTCCCCAAGTGTGGCGGTATGGGTGATCCGGTCACGATGGTCATCAAGGATGGTTGCCTGTTCGCGGCTTCGCACGGCCGCGTCTGGTGTATCGATAAGACCGACGGAACCGTGCGTTGGATGAACGGCCTGCCGGGGACGGGTTTTCACAGCGTGCTGCTCGCCATGGAGGGTGCCGACGCCGCCACCGGCCAGGACGCCGCCGTCGGTGCCGCACATCGTCGCCGGCAACAACACGCGGCCGCGGCGGCACACTGATCGTCCGCGGCGATGTGAAGATCACCGGACCATGTGCACCGCAGCCCCGCACGCGTTTGCTTGGTGAGGAGAAAGATATGCGCGCCGACCTGGACCGCCTGATCGACCTGCTCGACGCGGGGTACAACCGCAAGTCCTGGCACGGCACGAACCTGCGCGGCAGTATTCGTGGACTCACCGCTGACCAGGCCGCCTGGCGAGATCGGCCGGATGGTCACACCATCGCCGACCTCGTCGTACACTGTGCCTATTGGAAATACGTCGTCCGTCGGCGGCTGCTGGGCGAGAAACGGGGCTCATTTCCGCTGAAGGGCAGCAACTGGTTCCGCCTGGCTGAGCCGCTGACGGCGATCACGTGGCAGGAGTACGTGGCGTTGCTCGACGACCAGCACCGCGCGCTCCGCGACGCCGTCGCCGGACTCACGGGCGCTGCGCTGGCGGCGGCGCCGGGCGGGAGCACGCTGAGCAACCGCGTACTGATTCAAGGCGTGGCGTTTCACGACGTGTATCACGCGGGGCAGATTCAAGCGTTGAAGGGCGCGCAGAAACACGCCCCGCGCCGGAATTCGGTGGCGGAGTGCAGGGCCGATCGCCCAGGGCCTCACACGCCTCGGATGTGATGCGAGACTGGAGCAGTTGCACTTCAAGCGTAGCGGGCAAGCGCGCGCCGCTTTTGTGCGGGCATCGGCAGCGGTCGCGATGATGCCTCAGGTCACCTGCGCCCGGACGAGTAGGACCGGAATACCAGTTCGGTGCCGAACGGTATTGGCCACGCTGCCGAGCAAGACGTCCTTGATGAAACGGTGCCCGTGCGTGGACATCGCGATCAGATCGCACTTTTCGCGCTCAGCGATCGTCAGAATCTGATCCGCGGGGTCCCCACAAACCAGCATGGCGGTCACGTCGAACCCGGCCTGGGCGAGCTCCTGGCGGCGCTGTTCGAGGTACTCGCGGTCCGCCCGGATCTCCTCTGAGTCCTCCAGATCAAGCTCGCGCTGATTCCGGGCGGCATAGCCGTCGGCCACGTGGACGAGGATCAGACGGGCCCCCGTAAGACGGGCCAGCGGCTGTACGTGTGCCACGATGGCGGCGTCCGCCGGCGAGTTTTCGAGTGGAACCAGAATCGTGTGGTACATCGTCGGTCGCCTATGCCGCGGGTCAGCCCTGCAGCCACCCCGCGATTGTTCCGTAGAGCAGATACACGTTCAGCACAACAATCACAATCGTAGCCGCCCAGGCCAGAGTGTGCAGCCAGAGGGCGTTGGTGAATCGACCCATCTTCACGCGGTCGCCGGTGAATAGAACCAGGGGGACGACCGCGAAGCCGAGCTGCAGCGACAGAATCACTTGGCTGAGGATCAGTAGGTCGCCGATGCCGCGCTCGCCATACAGGATGGCGACGACCAGGGCGGGGCCGATGGCGATCAGGCGGGTCACGAGGCGCCGTAGCCAGGGCCGCAGGCGAATGTTGAGAAAACCCTCCATGACGATTTGGCCCGCCAGCGTGCCCGTGAGCGTCGAGGCCTGTCCGGACGCGAGCAGCGCTAGCGCGAACAGCGTGCCTGCCAGCGGCGCGCCCAGCATGGGCGACAGCAACTTGTAGGCGTCGTTGATGTCGGCCACATCGGCGTGCGCGGTACCGTGGAACGTCGCCGCACTGACGACCAGGATCGCCGCGTTGATGAAAAACGCCAACAGCAATGCGCCGGTCGAGTCGATGGTCGCATAACGGATCGCCATGGCCTTGCCGGCCGGTGTACGCTCGAACGCCCGCGTCTGCACGATGCCGGAATGCAGGTACAGGTTGTGCGGCATGACCGTCGCGCCGAGGATACCGATCGCGATGTACAGCATGTCGGGGTTGAAAACGATCTGCGGCCTGGGAAGCAGATTCGTAAGAATCGGCAGAATCTGCGGTTGCGAGACCAGCAGCTCGTATGCGAAGCACCCGCCGATCGTGAGGATCAACGTGGCGACGAGCGCTTCCAGCAGCCGAAAGCCCTTGTGCTGGAGGAACAGTACGATCATCACGTCCAAAGCGGTCAACACCACGCCGATCGGCAGGGGCAGACCAAACAGCAGATTCAGCGCGATCGCCGACCCGACCACCTCCGCCAGGTCGCAGGCGGCGATGGCAACCTCGCAGAGCACCCACAGGCCCAGCGCCACCGGCCGGGAGTAGTGATCCCGGCAGGCTTGGGCGAGGTCGCGACCAGTCACGATGCCCAGCTTCAAGGCCAGGTACTGAAGCAGGATCGCAATGAAATTGGAGATCAGGATGACCGACAGCAGCGTGTAACCGAAACGCGCCCCGCCGGCCAGGTCCGTGGCCCAGTTGCCGGGGTCCATGTAGCCGACGGAGACCATCAGGCCCGGTCCGGTGAACGCAAACAACTTCTTCCAAAAACTGCGCGTATGCGGCATGCGAACGCTGGCGTGGACCTCCGACAGCGACGGCCTACCGCCCCCCCGTCGCCAGCCGGGCTCCGGTGAGCGGGCCGTGACTGCGCTTCCCGTGGCGGCCGCCACTCCGTTGGGCATCGGGCCGGACGGATTCTCGGCGGGCTCGATCGGCGGTTGCGGGCGATCAATGGATTGCGCCGGTCTCGGGGCCGCGCCGGCGGGGTCGGGCACGGCCGCAGGGCCCTGGGCCGCCTGATCGTATTCTTGCTCAGAGAGACCCATCATGCCTCCAGGTTCGCGATCGGCACCCAACCCGCGTCAAGCACCGCGAACAGCGCCAGCGAGATCAACGCCGGGCGCCGCCCGTGCAAGCCATTCGGGCCGCTTACGCGTGCGAGCATGGCGGGCACTCCAGCAACGGTTGTTCGCGTGAAATCGGCAAGCGTGTCCTCCGGCACGGCACGACGTAATGCTAGTTACATGTCGTAACAAATGCAAATTGTGGCGGAAAAAGACGGGCTACTGCCAGGGACAAACAGCGTACAACGCCTGATTGCAGAAAGACTTACGGCAATGCAACTCCCTTAGCGACCGGCTTGGGTTTTTTCGCGCCCGACGGTAAGATCACGACACTAGGCCTCTTCTGGAGCACCGCCTCGCATGGCTCGTCCCCGCGAAAACTCCGTTGCGGCACGAAAATCGGCGCGCGCCGTCCGCGACCCACGCCAGCAGGCTCGCAGCCATGCGCAGGAACGCGAGGACCACCGCCTCTCGCTGCTGGAGGACTACCTCCAAGTCATCGCCGACCTGATTGACACCGAGGGGGAGGCGCGCGTCGTAGCCATTGCGCAACGCTTCGGCGTGTCGCACGTGGCCGCGCTGCACACGGTGGAGCGCCTACAGCGCGAGGGTCTCGCCACGGCCAAGCCGCGGCGCGCCGTCTTTTTGACCGACGAGGGTCGCCGGCGGGTCGAACTACTTCGCCATCGGTACGAGGTAGTGGTGCGGTTTTTGATTTCGATCGGTATCAGCGAGGATGTCGCCCACGTGGATGCAGAGGGGATTGAACATCACGTACACGCGGAGACGCTATCAGCCTTCGAGCGCTTGACGCATGGCCGGCCACGATCCGACAAAGACCGTCCGAGCTGAAGTGCCGACGAAACACAGATGGTCACTGACGGCAAGCATGACGGCTGCAAGGTCTGTTGCAAGGACGGCAAGAAAGCCGCGGCAGGCACGCCCTGATGGGGGCTGAAGCAAGTCCGGAACACTGAATCGAATCCACAGAAGTCCTGTATCAGACTCAGCTTAGCGAACTGTCAGCCCTTTCGCAACCTATCGCATTCCAGCGCGTTTTGACGCATTCTGACGCGGTATTCGCACGCCAAAACGGTAGTCGAAATCGAGACATCAATAAGCGAACAAGAGGGCACGCTCAGCGGCGCTGCACTTTTCAACCGCCGTTTCGATTTGCGGGTCGGCCAGCCGGGCTCAGAGTAAACCAGGACTGAATTTATCCTATTTTCTTGACTGAGGCTTCGCGGCGGCTAGACTCTCGGTGTGTTCGTGCTGGTCGGACGGCTCATACCGAGCCAGTCGTAAGTCGTAAGCCCATTTTTACCAACCAGTTACCGAATATGTCGGGAATGCGCCGCTTGAGCTAGGAAAACACCATGAACCAACGCGGGGCAATCGCGATCGCCGGCCTGTGTCTCTTTGCGGGCGTGGGTATCATGCTCCGACAGTCGCAAGCCGCTACTCCCCGCAGTGTCGGCCCCGACATTATCGTGAGCGACCTGTTCGACCTCATCTACTGGGGCGCCAGCGGCAGCATCCAGGCTTACTCGGTCGGCACGTATGTCTGCAACATCGGCGACCAGCCGGCCGTCTGGCAAGGCAGCACCAATCAGCACCCGGTCATCGGCCAGAACTTATTTCGCCTCAGCGCCGGACGTTTCGAGCAGATTGGTCAGAGCTGGCTCAAATGGGCGTTCCTCTCTGAGAATACCGACTATTGCGGCACCTGCATCGATCCGAACTCCAGCAGTCTGCTGGGCGTAAACTGCGCCGACCCCTACGAAGCCGCGTACAGCGGTTATCAAGGCCAGCTCGGACCAAAGTCGGTGGTCAATCCATTCACCGGCGAGTTCCCGGCCGTGCATCCGACGCCGCCGTTCACGGTCATAGGCGGCCGTCTGCAGGTACACGCAGCCGACTTTGGCGGCTCCGGGACGCTCTATTTCGCGGAAGGTCAGTACGTCACGCCGGATGACTCGGCCGCGGGCAATCTTCACAACAACGCGTCGTACCGACAGGTCTGGGTGCTACCCAACCACAACCTCACGTATATCAGCCCGCAAGGCACGCCTTCCATTACCGTGGAGCAGCAACCGGCCATCGCCGCCTGGGCGCAGCAGGACGCGAGCGTGTTCCTGGCCTCGGTAGACGTGCCGGGCGACGGGCGCGTGTACGCGGCCTGTAAGGCGACTGACCTGGGCGGTGGCACCTGGCACTACGAAATTGCCATTCAAAACCTGAATTCTGATCGTGCCGTCGGCGGCGTGCTCGTCCCGTTGCCGCCCGGCACGAGCGTCAGCAATTTGGGCTTCCACTGCGTCGAGTACCACTCCGGCGAGGTCTACGACAGTACGCCCTGGACGGGCGTCGTCACGGCCGCCGGCGTGCGCTGGGACACGGTGGACTACGCGACGAACCCGAACGCGAACGCCCTGCGCTGGGGCACGCTGTACAACTTCCGGTTCGACGCCGGCGCGTCGCCGCCGAGCGTCACGCTGGCCGAGCTACTGTTGTTTAAGCCCGGCTCACCAGAGTCGATTGAGGTCCCGCTCGGCTCGCTCCCCGTCGCCCCGGGTGACACGAACTGCGACGGCGTAGTCGATTTCGACGACATCAACCCGTTTGTGCTGGCGCTCGCCGGCCAGGCGGGCTACGAGGCCGCTTTCCCGGGCTGCAATTGGCTTAACGCCGACTGTAACGGCGACGGGCAGGTGAACTTCGACGATATCAACCCGTTCGTGGCGTGCCTCAGTCACGGCGGGTGCCCGTAAGCGACCGGGCACGGTCGCGGGTGACGAAACCCGCGCCCGAACGACTGGATCCGCGTGAACGCGGTGAGTTGGTTCCGTTTGTCTCAGGGCCGGCGTCGGGCCGCGGCCCGCACCTGACCTGGCAAGGTCGGGTCCCTCTTTCTCGAACCGAGTTCGGCCGGCTGAAGCCGGCGCGTGAGTTTTTTTCCAGCCTCGTGTCATAATCAGCACTGAAATGGTCTACTTAACACAGTCACGGTTGTTCGTGGCGTTGTCAGGTCCTATAAACAGGGCAGAACGATCCCAACGGAGAGACAGCATGCAAAAACGAAACGGGTTCTTGCTTGGATTGATGTTGTGTTGTGGAGGTGTGTGGGCCGTTGCTGGTCCGCTCGCCGGGGTCGGGTCGAGCGCTGGCCCGCTCAAGGACGGCGTCACCACGCCGGCGGCAGCGCGGGGCGTAGGGGGAGTGGGCGCCTGTTGCTACCATGACCCCGACGGCGTGCTGCAATGCGTCGTCATGTCCTTCGGCGAGTGTCAGCAGGTATTCCACGGTGTGTATCAGGGCGACGGTACCAACTGCAACCCGTCGCCTTGCGATCAGTTGCCGACCGGGGCTTGTTGTTACTCGGTTCAGGGCACTCCGCCGCAATGCGCGGTGCTGTTCGCCATCGAGTGCGAGCTGTTGCAGGGCCAGTATCTTGGGGACGGCACGGTCTGCAATCCGAACTCGTGTGACCCGACCGGTGCCTGCTGCTACCGCGACGCGGCCGGGCAGTGGGTGTGCGTGATCGTGACCTCTGCCGACTGCGACGCACTGTATGGCGGACTGTATCAGGGGGATGGGACGAATTGCGGGCCGCCGCTGCCGTGCGAGGGGACGCTGCCCAACGGGGCGTGCTGCTATCTCGACGCGGTCGGCATGACGCAGTGCGTCGTGGTGAGCGCCTACGAGTGCGACGTTGTCTACCACGGCGTGTACCACGGCGACGGTACGAGTTGCGGGCCGCTGAACCCGTGCACGGAACTGGGCGCATGCTGCTATGGCGACCCGGGCGGGACGTTCTGCGTGATCACGACCCCAGCCGACTGCCAGACCATCTACCAAGGCACCTTCCAAGGTCTTGGGACCATGTGTACTCCGCAGGGCGGCTGCCCCAACCAGGAAGGCACCGGGGCGTGCTGCTACGCCATGCCGCCGCTGTGCATCATCACGACTCAAAATGATTGCTCCAACATCTATGGCGGGGTGTACATGGGCAACAACACGACCTGCTCGCCGAACCCGTGCCTGCCGCCAGACGAAGGCGCGTGCTGCGTGCTCGACAATACCGGTAACAGCGTGTGCGTGACGGCCACGCAGGTGCAATGCGAGGAGTTGCTCCACGGCGTGTTCCACGGCGTCGGCTCGACCTGCCTGCCGGACACCTGCCCGAACGTTCCGCCGAATTGTGACTGCCCGGGGCGTTGCGACAACCGCACGCCGGCGTTCGAGGACCCGAACTTCGCGCTGGTCTTCACCGGCGCGGCCGCGGTCTGCACACATTACGACCCGTTCGTGTCCGGCTACTCGGTGGTCTGCGTGGATCTCAAGAACAAGGGCTCGGCCCCGCTCAACACGAATTGGAACACCACCACGCTCTACAGCCATGCGTCCTGGACGCTTGCGAACCTGGGTACGGTTTTCGGCGTGACCGTGGATCGGAGCGGGAACGTCTATGTGACCACTTCGACCAGCTACTTCACGCACCTGACCGGTCTGAGCGGCGTCTGGGGCACGGTGTACAAGATCAATGCCGTCACGGGCCTGCCGAGTGTGTTCGCGAACCTCCCGAACACCGGCCCCGGACTCGGCAACATCTGCTTTGACGCGGGGAACAACCAGTTCTTCGTGACGAACTTCGAAGACGGACGCATTTACCGGCTCGACATGGCCGGCAATTGCCTCAGCACGTTCGATCACGCCTCGGGCATCATCGGAACGTGCGTTCCGGAGGCCGGCGATCCGGCGGGCTTTGCCACGCTGGGCGAGCGGCCGTGGGGCGTCAATGTGTGGAACAACCGCCTGTACTACGGCCTGTGGGTCGAGGATGCGGGACGGCCAAGCGCAACCGCGAACAACCAGGTGTGGTCGATCCCGCTCGCGGGCGGCAACTTCAGCGGCGTCAAGCAGCTCGAGATCACGCTGCCCGTGCTCGGCGCCTGGTATAATTACGCGAGCCCGCCGTCGGACCTCAGTTTCTCGCAAAATGGGTGCATGTTGGTATCGGAGCGGACCATGTACTCCGACGACGGGCCGAGCGCGCACCAGTCGCGCGTGTTGGAATATCGCCAGATCGGCCCGGTCTGGTGGCCGAGCACGGTCTCGTATCAGGTCGGCGTGATCGCGGGCGGGGCGAACTCGTCCGGCGGCGGCGACTATGACAAGGACGGCGACGTCTGGGCCACCGGCGACGCCCTCCAGTTCGGCCCGCAGGTCATCTACGGCCTCCAGGGCCTGCCCTGCGACGGCGGCGGCGTCACGACCAGCATCCTGGTCGACCTCAACGGTAACCTCAGCTTCCAGGACAAGACCCTGCTCGGCGACGTCGAGGTGACCTGCTTCGGGCCGCGCGGTGCCTGCTGCTTCCTCGACCCGACTGGACCGCAGTGCGCCGTGATGTCCGAGATTGAATGCGAGCAGTTGCAGGGCCTCTATCTGGGCGATGGCACCACCTGCGATCCGAACCCCTGTGAACCGACCGGCGCGTGCTGCTACGGCGTGCCGACGCAGTGTATCGTCACGACCCAGACGGAGTGCCTCAACACCTATAATGGCACCTATATCGGCGACAACGTCCCCTGCACGCCGGACCCGTGCCCGCCGCAGGGCGAAGGCGCCTGCTGCGTACACGATAATGGCGGCAATAGCTTCTGCGTGACGGCTACGCAAACGCAATGCGAACAGTTGCTCAACGGCGTTTTCTTCGGCGTTGGTACGCCCTGCACGCCCACAACGTGCCCCAATACCTCGGAGAAATGCGATTGCCCCGGGCGCTGCGACAGCCACACACCCACGTTCGAGGATCCGGCCTTCCTGCCGTTCACCGGTGCGGCCGCGATTGTCACGCACCATGATCCGTTCGTGACCGGCTACTCGCTGGTCTGCGTGGACATCAAGAACAAGGGCACGGCCCCGCTCAACACGAATTGGAATACCACGACCCTCTACAGCCACCCGTCCTGGGCGCTGGCCAACCTGGGCACGGTCTTCGGCGTCACGGTGGATAAGGACGGCAACATCTACGTGACCGCCTCCACCAGCTACTGGTCGCACGTGCTCGGCAGCGGCACCTGGGGCACGGTCTACAAGATCGACGCCAACACGGCCCTGCCCAGTATCTTTGCGAACCTCCCGAACACCGGCCCGGGCCTCGGCAACATCACGTATGACGCGGCGGGCGGCCAGTTGTTCGTGACGAACTTCGAGGACGGCCGCATTTACCGGCTCGACATGACCGGCGCGTGCCTCGGCACGTTCGATCACGCCACGGGCCTCATCGGAACGTGCGCTCCGGAGGCTGGCGATCCGGCGGGCTTTGCTACGCTGGGTGAGCGGCCCTGGGGCGTGAACGTCTGGAACAACCGCCTCTACTACGGTCTCTGGACCGAGGACGACGGGCGGCCCAGCGCGACCGCCGCAAACACCATTTGGTCGATCGCTCTCGTGGGCGGTAACTTCAGCGGGTCCGCCCAGCTCGAGATCACCCTGCCCACGATCGACATTTGGTCCAACTGGTCGAACCCCCCGTCGGACATCAGCTTCTCGCGAACCGGTTGCATGTTAGTGTCCGAGCGGACCATGTACTCCGACGACGGGCCCAGCGCCCACCGGTCGCGCGTGCTCGAATACCGCCAGATCGGCCCGATTTGGTGGCCGAGCCCGGTGACGTATCAGGTCGGCGTGCTCGGAATCGGAGCGAACTCGTCCGGCGGCGCCGACTTCGATGAAGACGGCGGCGTCTGGGCGACCGGCGATGCCCTCCAGTTCGGCCCCCAGGTCATCTACGGCCTTCAGGGCCTGCCCTGCACCGGCGGCGACGTCACGCAGAGCATCCTGGTGGACCTCAACGGCAACCTCACCTTCCAGGACAAGACCCTGATCGGCGACGTCGAGGTCACCTGCTTCGGCAATTGCACGCGTCCACCTCGCAGGATGGTCGCGTGGTTCCCGCTCGACGAGACGAGTGGGACAACCGCGCTCGACATCGCTTGGGGCAACCACGGCGGCTATTCCGGCCCCACTTCGATTCTCGGCATGGTGCAGAAGGCCCGCCGGTTCAATGGCGTGTCCGACTTCGTGAGCGCGCCGAACGCGGCGCAACTGAATTTCGGCACGGGCAACTACTCGTTCGACGCCTGGGTGCGCTCCACGTCGACCCAAGGCGTGGTGGTGATCCTCGACAAACGAAACAGTCTGGCCCAGGGCTACTCGTTTTACCTGTACAACGGCCGCCCCGGAATGCAGATTGGCGACGGAGCCGGTTATGTGAACTACGCGCCCCTGCTCAGTATCGCTGACGGCGCGTGGCACCACATGGCGGTCACCGTCAACCGGACCTCCGCCACCGGTATCAAGTTCTACGTCGACGGCAACTTCGTGCAGGCGTTTGATCCGCTGCCCTACCCCGGCAGTGTCTCGAACACGAATCCCCTGTGGATCGGCGTGCGCGAGCCGGCGCTGGGCGGCGGCGGCTATTTCCCCGGCGATCTCGACGAGATCGAGCTGTTCAATGCCGAGTTGAGTCCGACTGCGATTCTGAAGGTCTACCTGGCCGGCCACGCCGGCAAGTGCAAAGAGCGGGCGTACCTGCCGCCGGTCACCAACTACTGCCCGAACGAGCTCGTTAAGACCGTGCCGTTCACGATCTACAACGACAGCGGCAACACGTATACGCACAACTGGTTCCTGCTCGGCAACACGAATTGTGCCGTGCCAGGGCCGCTCGCGACCGGGTTCTCGCCGCAGAATATGACCGGCGTGGTGATTCCGGGCCATATGAACCAGACCTGGCCGATTAACATCACGCGACCGGCCGGGCTCGTGGCGCCGCTCTCAGCCTGCTACAACGCGACGGTCACGAACACGACGCTCGGCAGTGTGTTCGGCACCAGTGCGGCCCTGAGAGCGGTCGGCTGGAAGTGGTGCATCATCATCTGGGACCCGCAGATCGGCGTGCTGGAAGTGCCGTTCCCTGGGCATGCCTTGGTCTCGTTCGACGTGACGAACACCGACAGCCAGCCGGCGACCCTCGAGTATCAGGTCGTGGCGGCATCCTCCGACGGCGACGCGGAGAACCGGGTCGTCCATCTGAACGGTCTGCCGCCGGGCGTCCCCGTCATCGGGACGCTAACGGTAGCGCCGGGTGCGACGGAGCCGATCACGGTTGCGGTGTCGCTCGACGAGCACCAGCCGTTCAACTTCCATGACATCATCCTGCAGGCGGACACGGACGGCGACGGTGTGCCGGAGCCGCTGGAGGCCATCGGCCTGCAGTCGGTGGCCTTGCGGCCGGGCGACCTGAACTGCGATGGAGTCGTGGACTTCGATGACGTCAACCCGTTCGTTCTGGCGATTAGCAGCCCGGAGGCGTATGCCTTGGCCTACCCAGACTGCAACTTCCTGAACGGTGACTGCAACGGCGACGAAATCGTGGACTTTGATGACATCAACCCATTCGTGGCGCTGCTCAGCGGCGGTTAATTGCTGCTGCAATCAGCGCATACACGCGGGTCGAGCCCGTCAAGAGCACATGGAACGGCGTCGCAGCCGTATCAAGTGCTCCTGGCGGGCTCGCCCGCTTTGACACCCTCCCGGTCGGTTTTGCGCCACGGGCAGCCAGGCCCAGTGTGGGCAGCCGAAGAGCCACGTCTACTTCCATTCCGACCTCCGGTACCTGCAGAGCCTCGACCTGATCGCTCTGGTGTCCACCGTAAGTCGCACGCGCGAACGCCGACAACTGCGGCCGGGATTTGCACGCTCGTCACCTCGCGAACGCCTGCGCCGCGGCGAAAACGCGGTGGAACGCCGCGTGCTACTTGGTACCAACCGCGTCGGCCGCCAGCAACGCGGCGGTCACCGTTCGCCGACGGGCGAAGACCCAGCCGGTCAGCACGGTCACGAAGCTGGCGAATGTCGGAACGGTCATCACGAACGCGACCTGTTGCAAAAGCACCAGGAACGACGGTACCAGTTCCACCACGAGCCTCCTGGCTCCACGGGTTCTTCCTTGAACACACCCATGGTGCCGGAGGTTCGTTTTGTTTTAAGAGAGGCTCACGGGAACCTCTGACAAAAGTGCGAAAGTCGAGCTTACTGCGGCAGGAACTTGTCCGCCGCCGCGCAGAGCTCCTTCACGTGCTGCACGCTGGTGGCGAACATCTGCCCCTCGCGCTCGTCCAGTTCGATCGGGATGATTTTCTCGACGCCGCTCTTGCCCAGGACGCACGGCACGCCGACGAAATACCCGCCGACGCCGTACTCTTTGTCGCAATACGCAGCACACGGCAGCACGCGCCGCTTGTCGCGAATGATGGACTCGGCCATCGCCACCGAGGCTGCCGCGGGGGCGTAGTAGGCGCTGCCCGTCTTGAGCAGGTTGACGATTTCGGCTCCGCCGTTGCGGGTCCGGGTCACAATCTGATCGAGCTTGCCGGGCGGGATGAGTTGCGTTACGGGGATGCCGCCCACGGTCGTGTACCGCGGCAACGGCACCATGTCGTCGCCGTGCCCGCCCAGCAACATCGCGCAGACGTCCTCGACGCTGCACCCGATCTCCGCGGCGATGAAGGCGCGGTAGCGGGCCGTGTCGAGCACGCCGGCCTGCCCCATGACGCGCTGCGGCGGGAAGCCGGACACCTTGTGGGCGGTGTAGACCATCGCGTCGAGCGGGTTGGACACGACGATTAGAATAGCGCCGGGACTCTTGGCGGCCGCTTTGGCCGTCACCTCCGCGACGATCTTGACGTTGGTTTCGAGAAGTTGATCGCGGCTCATGCCCGGCTTGCGCGGAATGCCGGAAGTGATGATCACCACGTCGCTGTCGGCGGTGGCGGCGTAGTCGTTCGTGCCGACGATATTGGCGTCAAAGCCCTCGATGGGCGACGCTTCGAAGAGGTCGAGAGCCTTGCCCTGGGGCAGCCCCTCGATGATATCGACGAGCACGATGTCGCCCAGCTCTTTGGCCGCGGCCCAGTGGGCACAGGTGGCCCCGACGTTTCCGGCTCCGATAATCGTGATCTTTGCGCGTTTGGTCATGTTCTCGCTCGCTCTCTGAGATACCACCAAGTGTTCGCCGCCGGCCCGCGCCGCAGCGATGCCAACTAGTGTAACCGGGCGCGTGCAGGTGTGCGACGGCGCCCGCGCGCAATCGGGCGTAGTCCAAAACTGTGGTAGCCACCTCGCGCGGCGAGCCTCGTGTCCGAGCCCCACGCGCCAGCGTGGGGTTTTCCGCGGAGCGCGCTGCGCGGACCCCAGGCTCGCGCCTGAGGCTCGGATGGCGAGCTTTCCGCCACAGTTTTGGACTACACC
>JAGVEP010000341.1 GCA_020058145.1 Phycisphaerae bacterium
CCACGCGCTGCGCGGCCCGCTCGCTCGCGCTCGGGGCTCGTTTCCCGCTCGCTCGCGCTCGGGGCTCGTTTCCCACTCGCTTGCGCTCGGGGCTCGTTTCCCGCTCGCTTGCGCTCGGGGCTCGGATAAACGTGCGCCACCGATTGTGTCACGCACCCCGAAAACCTCGGCGAAGCCCCCCTGGCTGGGCTGTAACCGGGCACCCCCGTATGATCCGCGGATTCTGACGGCGCCCGAGGTACTGCATGGATCAGACTGCGGCAGTAGCAACCGCCCCCGGCTGCTCGGCTGAGTCGCATCGCCCGCCGAACGGCTGGCTTCAATGTGGGGCGGCCTGCGGCGTCCTGATCGCCGCCGGGGCACTCTACCTGCCCCAGGTTGGGATTCCCTATTACGCCGATGACTACCTCTTTCTCTCCGAGAACCCCCGCGCGGGCCTGTACGAGTACTTCATCTCATACCACGACATGGGCGGCGAGTTCCGGCCGCTCCAGATGGCCTGGAATGCCCTCAACCAAATCCTGTTCGGCGAGGCGACCGTCGTGCTCCAAGGCGGACAGGTCGTCCTCCACGCCCTGCTCGCATTCCTCGTGTTTCGCTTCCTGGTGACCAACGGGTTCCGACCCCTTGCGAGCTTCCTCGCGTCATTCCTGCTCGCCATCCATCCGGTTGGTGTGCTGGCCGTACTCAGCAACGACACATTCAGCCAGGTCGGCAGTACGCTGTTTGGCTTCCTGAGTTTTTCGCTGGCATGGCGCTACAGCCATTCGGTTGTGGCGCCGGAGGCGAGCTCAACCGGCTGGCCTGCAGGCGCCGCTACCGCGATCGGCAGCGTTTTGCTGCTGTGGGTCGCGCTGCTGTTCAAGGAAACCGGCCTGTCGTTCGCTCCGGTCGTTTGCCTGACGGTGCTGTACGGAGTGTGGCGCACGTATCGCACCGAGCCTGCGCCGCCGACACGGAAGCTGGCCATTCTGCTCGGCGCGTACGTGTTCACCGTCGCACTGTACTTCGTCTATCGCCTCAAGATGGCTGCTACGGGGGTGGCGTTCGGCGGCAGCGACCCCTACGCCATGCGCATCGGCCCGAATATTGCCGCCAACGAGGTGTTGCTGTTCGGTGCGGCCTTGCTGCCGCTCTCGACCGTCGACGCCTTCGTCGCCGCCGCGCAGCGCTCCCTGCCGATCCTCGCCGGCATGGCGGTTCTGACCGTCGCCTGGGTTGGATTGTTGGCCCGCGGCCTGCTGCTGAGCCGGTCCTGGTCGCTGGTCCTGGGTGTGCTCCTCCTGGCGTTGTGTGCGACGATGCCCGTCGCACTCATGAACCACGTCAGCGAGCTGTATTCGTACAACCTGGCGCCGTTTCTGGCGGTCATCATCGCCTTGTCCCTCGGCGCCCTGCTGCAGCGGTCGCGCAAGACCTGGCGGGCCATCACCAGCGTCATCCTGGTGGTGGTCGCGACCAGCGCTGTCGTCGCCGTGAGCCGCAAGGCCGCGCAAATGCGACACAACGGCGCTGCGTCGGCCCGCCTGGCGGCGCAGGTCGTAGAACGTGCCCGAGCTTTGCCGCCCGGCGGCAAGTTGCTCCTGGTCGAGCGCGCCCACGCCGGCGTGCCCCGCTACTCGGTCTTCCTCACCACCGATTTTCACTGTCTGCGCGTCGCCGAACGCTGGCTGAAGCACCTCGCTGGCCGGCCGGACATTTCGATCCAGGTGGTTGACGAGCAACACATCGCCCCCGCGGACATGGTCTTCGTGCGGGAGTACGGTGCGGCGGGGGCCACCCTCGTGCCGCGGGATTAAGTCGCCGGGGCGGGCGCGGCTCCGGCCGAACCGCGGATACAGAACCGCGTTTCCAGCACGCGGTTCTCCCAAGGGCGGCTTTGAAATGGGCCGCGGGCGGTTATGATAGCCGTGGCCGGACGCGGTCGCAGGTAGGTCGTCCGGGCGGCTAGCTCAGTTGGCTAGAGCGCCTCGTTTACACCGAGGAGGTCAGGGGTTCGAGTCCCTTGCCGCCCATCCGCCCCTTCACCGCCACGCGCGAACACGCACTATTCGGCACGTTTTCTGCGGTTTCTTCAGGGTCGCCGTGGGACGCCGTGCGCGCTGGAGCACAGCCAGACTGCAGCGCATGTGCAGCGCGCGGGAGCGTCGGCTCGGCCGTGGCCTGGGTGTAGTAGTCGTCGCGCATTTGCGTGTAGTGCTCCAGCGCGACAGCGACGGTGTTCCCGATCCAGGCCGCGGCCACGTGGGCGGGGTAGCGCTCGAACAGCTCGGTCTCCCGCGTGCTCCGCAGGTTTTGCCACAACTTCGGCCAGGGCGCCGGCATCCTCATCCTCGAAGAATACACCGGTGCCAAACGTCGCGGGGCGCGGCTACTGGCGGAGATCATCGGCTACGGCTCGACGGCGGATGCTTTTCGCGTAACCGACATGGACGAGGACGGTCGCGGGGCCATCGCGGCGATGCGCGCGGCCCTGACCGACGCACAGGTCCAGCCGCAGGAGATTGACTACATTTCCGCGCACGGCACGGGCACCGAGGAAAACGACAAGGTCGAGACGCGGGCGATCAAGACGGTGTTCGCCGAGTTTGCGAAAAAGGTCCCGATCAGCAGTGTGAAGAGCATGCTCGGGCACGTGATTGCCGGCGCCGGGGCCGTCGAGTTGATCACCTGCGTACTGGCGATTCGCGATGGCATGCTCCCGCCGACCGCCAACTACCAGGAACCCGACCCGAACTGCGACCTCGACTACATCCCGAACAAGGCCCGCCGGGCCAGTGTCCGCACGTGCCTGAGCAACAGCTTCGGCTTCGGCGGACAGAATGACACGCTGATTGTGCGATGTGGCACCGGTTAATAGCCGGTGTGGGTGTGGCACCGGTTCATAGCCCGTGTGGGTGTGGCACCGGCTAATAGCCGGTGCTCATCTCCGTGTGCCACTGCTCTGTGAGCCGTGTTTTTCTTGAACTCGTGCGAGATTCCTATCTCGCACGCACTTCGGCTGGATGCCCATGTCGCCGACCTGCCTCCTCGCGCAAGGGACGCCCAGTACACCGACCGCTCAGGAGCAGCGGTCGGTGCCACGTCGGTCGGTGCCGCCCGCCGTTCACCGCTTGAGGGTCTCGTGAATGAACAGCCGCTGGCTATTGAGTCGCGGGTGGTCCCGGTCGAGTTTGAGCCCTTCGTCGCAATACTCCGCCGCCTTATCGAATTCGCCCCGACGGCAGCACGCATCGACAAGAATCGAAAGGGCGCGAACATTGTGCCAGACCTCCGATGGCACTTTGGGTTCTTGGTGGAGTGATTCGGCGAGGACCTTTTTGGCAAGCGCGAGCTTGTCCTTCCCGAGTTCGATCAGGGTGCTGTCGTGCGCCGCCTTGCCATCCGCCTTTAGCTGAGTGCCCCATAGAAGCAATGCCAGTCCGTGCCGCGACTTCCGATACTTGTCGTCGGGCATCTTCAACGACCATTCTCCGAGCTGTCTCACGGCGTCCTCGTGGAACCCCAACCGTTGTTGCAGGTTGCCGAGGAACTGCAAGAGCGAGTCCGCGGCATTGGAGGTCTGAGCCTCCTTTGCCATCTCAGCGAACAACTGAGTGAGCAGTTCGTCCGACAAGGGATTCAACGTTCGTTCCCACTCTTCAAGCGTGCTCGTCCAGTCCGGCGGGTACGGGCGAGCGCCCAGTTCACGGAATGCCGCGACCAGATCACGCACGCTTGGACCGGGCGGCGGGATCGTGGGCGGTTGCACCACCGGGGCTGGCAGGACGGCTGCCGGAATTGCCTCCTCTGCGATCGGCAACACCGGCGGCGGAGCGACAATCGTTGGAGCGGTGACTTCGGGTGGGCCAGGACTAGGAACTACCGGCAATGGAGCGGGACCAGCTTGAACGAGCGAATGCACGGCACCGCACTTCGGACATGTGATCGAATATGGCGTCCCGCAGGTTTCACAGGTGATCCCGGTCTCCAACGGCTCATCATCGGTGGGTGCGGAGACTCCAGTACCAAAGAACTCTCGCCAGTCGTTGGCAGCCGGGCCGACATCAAAGCGGCCGCTCCTGTACGACAGATATTCAGCCTCCCCGGGTTCGTAGCTGTTTAGGAAAATGTAGTCGCCCATGTCTGCTTCGTAGGCAATCATGGGTCCGAGGCAGACTGAATCCTCAAACGAATCACGCGAACTACCGACGTGAAGCAAATCCCAACGAGGAGCGGTGGTACGGTCGCCGAGCGGGATGCTCCTCGACGCAGCGTCCGTGTCCTCCGGGTCTCTGACGAACGCCTTTCTGGGATTGGCAGGGTCGTAGCGGAGCGGTACGGCAAACCGCCACGTATCGGAAATTCTCAAACTGCGAACGAGGACATTAAGCGCTTCCGCGAGCAGCGTGTTGTACCGTTTGGCGAATCGTGGCGTGAGGGCGCCGTGACCGAAAGCGTTTCGAAGGTTCACGATCCAGCGCAAGCCCTCCAAGGCCGTGTAGCGCTTATTCGGTGATTCGGTAGGTAGGGATTGTCGCTCGGCGGCAATGGCGTGGCACAGACGGGATATCGGAGCGTCTTTGTCCGTCTCCTCGCGCAACCAGCGCATGTTCGCCGCAATCCACGGTGGCCCATCCTTTCCCAGCTTCTGGCACGAGACATCGAGGATGTGGAACCAGTCTCCAAGCGCAGGCCGCTTGTCCACGAAGCGATTCTGCACGGTCTTGCAGTGCCGTTGCGACGGCGCGCCGTCCAGAAGGATCGCGTGTGCCGCGTTTGAAAGCAGTTTGATCAGGACTTCGTAACACGCCATCAGCCGAACGAAACGGTGGACCGAGTTGTCAAGCTGGTCGATGTCGGCGGCAATGCACCGAAGACAGGACGGGCACAGCTTAAGTGCTTCGGGCGTAAGACACTGGTCGGGCATTGGGCATCTCCGGGTCGCAAAGGATACCACGGCAGGTGGCCTCGATGGCTGGCAGAGGGTCTCGTGGCAAACGACCGACCTCGCTTGGATGGCTTCGCGTGCCAGTCGCAGTGGCAGTAGAAGCTGCCGGTCTTCTTGAGCACGCGGGCCAGCTCGACGCAGCGCGCCCGCATGTAGTCGATGTACGCGGCCGTCGAGGCGTGGCGGTCCTCAAACGCCCGCTTCTCCTTGCTCTCGCCCCAGAAGACCTCGTAGTTGCGGTTGGAGTTGAACGGCGGGTCGATGTAGATCAGGTCCACGCACTTGTCCGGCAGCTTCGCCAACTGCTCCAGGTTGTCGCCGCAGTAGATGACGCGCGTGTCGAGCAGGGCCGACGGACGGACGGCCGGTGCCGCCGGTGCCGCGGCTTTCGGCCTGGAAGTGCGTTTCGCCATGCGGCCTGGATAACACGCGCTGCCCTGAACGTCAACGGGCGGGTGGCACTGACGCCTCCTTTGGTCTCCACGCAGGCGTAACTTGATGGGCCACCGGGCTGTTGCGGTCCCAGGGAGAGGAAAACGATGAGTCCGCAGATGACGCAGATTTCGCAGATGAGCCCGCGGCTCGATAACGTCCTAGCTGCGACATCTGCGAAATCTGCGGACCAGGCGCGCTTCTTCTCTGTGTCTCCGTGCCTCTGTGGTTCAAAATCACTGCCGACACAGCCGGGGCACACAACTGCCACAGGCTATTAGCCTGTGCCACACCGATTAGCCTGTGCCACACGGCTCCGGGTGGGTCGTCACTCGAATCAAGTGTGGTATCGCCGCCCGCAGCCGCTCCTCCAGCCCGCTCGAAATCGCGTGTACATCCCGGATCGAAAGCCCCGCCGCGAACGTGCAGTGCAGCGCGAGAAACGTCTCGTGCCCGGCCCGCCGCACCGCAACGTCGTGGCATTCGACAATTCCCTGCGTCTGGGCCACCATCTGACGCACATGCCGGATCAGGCCCACCGACGTGCCGGTCACGTCCTGTAGCGGCTTCTGCGGGCCACGATGCGGCTCGATGTGCGTCGTGATGCCCGTGACGCCCGGCAGCCCGGCCATGATCGCGGCCTCAAGCCGATCGACGCGGCGGTGCGCCTCCTGCAAATCGAGTCGTTCGTCCATCTCGACGTGCAATTCGATGTAAGACTGGTCCCCTTCCGCGGAGACCATGACGTTGTGAACCGTCTGACCTTCGTTGACGGCGATGGCGCGGATACGCTCCGCGGGCGTCTCGCCCGCAGCGGCGAGCGGCTCGACATGGACCACGACATCGGCCCGTGGCAACACGCCGCGGATGCGCTCCTCTACCAGCGACCCGATCGCGTGGCTGCTTTCCAGCGACAGGCCGCGGCGGACGTCGATCACCAGGTCGACAAACACCTGGTTGCCGGACTGCCGCAAGCGGAGTTGCCGGCTGCTCAGCACGCCGGGAATCTGGCGGACCACCCGCTCGATCTCCGCGACCTTGCCGGCCGGCGCCTGGTCCAGCAGCACGTCGATGGTCCGTCGCCCGAGCCGCACGCTGACCCAGATAACGATCAGGGCGACGACCAGGGCGGCCACCGCATCGGCCCGCTCGAGCACGCGCGAATGCCCGGTCCACGCGCCCACTTTCACAAGCGTTAGCCCAAGCAGCACCACCGCCGAACTCCAGACGTCGGTGCTGAAGTGCAGCGCGTCGGCCTCCAGGGCCTGGCTGCCATGTTTCTGCGCGGCACGCAGCAGGGCCCGCGAACGGGAAACGTCAATCACGATCGACATCACGATCACCAGGAAGGACCAGATGGTCGCCTCGACCGGCACGTCCTTGAAGAAGAGTCGCTTGACCGCCTCGGAGACGATCCAGGCACAAGTCGCCAGCAGCAGCAGGGTTTCGACGAACCCCGAGAGGTTCTCCACCTTCCCATGCCCGTACAGGTGTTTCTCGTCGGCCGGTTTGTCGGAAAAGCGGACCGCGAAGTATGTAATCACCGCCGCCACCAGGTCCAGGCCGGAGTGGGCGGCCTCGGCGAGAATGCCGAGGCTCCCCGTCGCCAGCCCGACCGCGAGCTTGGTACCCGTCAGAAAGACGGCTGCGACCACGGACGTGAGCGCCACCCGGCGCTTCTCGCGCCCGGCGTCAACGCCGGGTGGCGGCTCGCTTGCCGGCACGTTCTCGTTGTGGTCCGTTTCCACCATCCGGGCGAATCTCGTTTCGTCGCAGGATCACATCAGGGAAGCCGGAACGGCGGGCACAGCCCGCCCTACGTAGGGCGGATTCTCTCCGCCGCTTTCGCCAGTCGTGCCGCCAGGCAGAGAAGCGACTCCCGACAACCGCTCAAATCGAACTCGCCGCCGACCCGCGGCGCACACACCACGTCATAACCCGCCGGCAGTTTATGTTGCGCCAGCCGAAAGGCCTCACGCAGCAGGCGCTTGATACGGTTCCGCTGGGGCGCGTTTCCGTGCTTGCGACCGACAACCAGCCCCAGCCGCGGGTGCGTCAGGCCGTTCGCGCTCAGCCACATGGTCAGTCGCGCATCCACGCCGTGGACCCCCTGGTGCATGGCGCGGTTGAAATCCGCCCGACGCGCCATGCGCAGGCGACGCGGAAAACCGCAGCCGCATGAGTCGGTGTCCATTGGCACTTCACACGAGTGGTTTCAGCGCGGGGCGCGCGGCGTGACACCCAGCCCCGGCTGGTCGCCCAGGCTGATGATCCCGCCGTCGCGCGTGATGCCCTCATACGGATCTTCGGCCAGCAGCAAGGCTCCATCCAGGTCGGCGTAGTCTACCAGCGAGGCGAGGGTGAGTGCCGGCGCAATCGCCAGGCTGCTGCACACGAAGCAGCCGAGCATGATCTGCAGGTCGAACGCCCGCGCCAGCGTGATCATCCGCAACGCCTCGCGAATTCCGCCGCACTTGGTGAACTTGATGTTCACGCCGTCCACGTACCCGCGCAGCCGCAGCACGTCCGCGGGCCGCTCGCAGCTCTCGTCGGCGAAGATCGGTGCGACGCCGAGTTGGCACAGTTCCGCCAGGTGTTGCCACTGCTCGCGCGGCAGCGGCTGTTCGATGAGCGTCGGGCGGTACTGGGCCAGCGCCCGGATGCGCTGCGGCGCCTCGTCCGGGGACCAGGCCTGATTCGCATCCAGGAACAGCGGGCCGTCGAACCGCGTGCGGATGTACGCCAAGGTCTGATGATCGTCCGGAACACCGACCTTGATTTTCAGGGCGGTGAACCCCGCGGCGAGCGCCTCGTCGATCTTGACGCGGGTCAGCTCCGGGTCGGCGACGCCGATGGTGAAAGTAGTTTGCTTCTGCGGCCGCGCCAGCCCGAGCAGTTTCCACACCGGCACACCGAGCCGCTTGCCGACCCAGTCGTGCAGCGCGGCGTCAAGCCCGTCGAGCACGGCGCGCTGGTCGTCAAACGCCGTCCGCAGTCGCGTGAGGATCGGCTCGAGCGTGAACGGATCGTCGCCGAGCAGGTCGCCGGCCTGCACGAGCGCCGCCTCAGACGATTCCACGGTTTGCCCGTACAGGGTCGAGGGCACGATTTCGCCCCAGCCGACGAGTCCGTCGTGGGCGAGCTCGACCTGGAGCGTCTCCTTCTCATCCACGCCCCACTGCGACGTCGCAAAGCGGTGCCGCGGACGCACAATCTGCCGGCGCCAGGTGAGTTTCATGGCATCCATCCCTCGGGGTTGTCGACGTGCCCATCGGCGAGCACGTCCTCGAGCGCCGACAGGCTGACGATCGCACCGCGTTCCACAAACACCCGCCGGCGATTCACGGTCCGGGCACCCGTCTGGTGCAGCAGGAACGCATCGTTGACGTACCGTTCCTTGGTGCTGTGGCCCTCACCACGATCGTGTACGTCGGCATCGGCGAGCCAGTAGCCGCGCTCGTCGTGCCCGGCGAGCACGCCGATGTAGACGAGCGGGCCCTGGGTGTCGAGCACGACGCAGCGGCCGATGAATTCGTCGAGAGTCGCCATCCGCTGGCAGCCTGCCGCCATCCGCTTCCTGCGCCCGACGTGTTCTGCAGCGCCGGTACGAGGCGGACGGGGAGTATTCTACGTGCGAGCCGCGCGCGCAGCCACGCGACGGTCAGGCCAAGGGCGGCTGGCTGACGGCTGACGGCTGGAAGCTGTGAGCTACAATGCTCACCATGACCCCCCTCCGTGACGACGCCATCGTCCTGCGGCTCGCCGAGTACTCGGAGACCTCGCAGATCGTCACGCTGTTCGGCGCGGCGCACGGGCAACTGCGCCTCATCGCCAAAGGCGTTCGCCGCAGCACAAAAACGCGCGTGGCGGCCGGGCTGGACCTGCTGGAATACGGCGCGGTCGGCTTCATCCCGCCCCACGGCGACGCGCAGCTTGGCATTCTCACGGAATGGACACAGCGCGACGCCTTCGCGGGGCTGCGGCGCGAGGCCCAGCGGCTCTACGGTGCGCTCTACGCCGTCGAGACCGTCGCCGCACTGACCGAGGAAGCCGATCCGCATCCGGAACTGTTCACGGCCCTGGAGCACGCGCTGCAAACCCTCGCGGGCGACACTCCCGCCGGCCCTGCCATCGTCCGGTTTCAAAACGCCTTGCTCCAGGCCATCGGCTATGCCCCCAACTTGACGGCTTGCGTGAACTGTGGCGGGGATATCCGCCGCGGCGCGCCGGTGTTCTTCAGCTCCACGGCCGGTGGCCTGCTATGCCGCGACTGCGAGCTGCACTTTGTCGAAAAACGTCGGGTCCCGCCACACTTGCTCGCGCCGCCGGGTGCCGGTAGCGCGGAAGCGTGGTTTGAACTCCTGGATTATCACCTCACACACGTCGCCGGGCGGCGGTTCAAAACGGCTGCCGTGCTGGCCGGCGCTCTCGGCAGGGGGTTGCCGAAGAGTGTATGATAGATATGAGAGGAGTGGTGCTCCCGACAGCCCATGGCGGACGAAATCCACGACATCCCGGAAGTGCTTCCGCTTTTCCCGCTGCCGGAGGTCGTGCTGTTTCCGCACACGATCGTCCCGCTGCACATCTTCGAGCCGCGCTACCGGGAGATGATGGCGGACGCCGTCGCCGGCCAGCGCTGCTTCGCCATCGCGCTGCTCAAACCTGGTTATCAGCCCTTGTACTACACCCGCCGCGCTCCTGTTCATCCGGTCGTGGGCGTGGGCCGCATCCTCGAGTCCGAGCAGGTCGAGGACGGGAATTACAACTTGCTGCTGCGTGGCGTGGGGCGTGCCCGGATCGTTGCGGAGATCGGGACACACCCCTACCGGCTGGCGCGGGTGGAGCCGGTTGAGACGTACTGCAATCATAACGCAGCTCGTACCCGACAGCTCTCTGACCAGTTGTTCCGCGCCATTCGCGGCAACCGCGGATTGCAGCCCGAGCTGCGGAAGCACTGGTTGCAACTCGCGAACCTGGAACTCGAACTGGACGAATTGACCGATCTGGTCGGCGCCGGCGTCCCGGTGGAAGCCGAGTTGCGGCAGTGTCTGCTCGACGAGCCGGATGCGTTCGAGCGTGCGACCCTGCTGGTGGACCAACTCCGCACACTCGCGGCGGTGGCCCGGGTCCAACTCCGGGTGCCAGGGCTGAACGAGTACAACTTGAACTAACGGGTGCTCCGCCCGCTGCGTGGTGGTTTGGCGCCCGGGCACCTTCCGGATTCGCCTACCCCTTCCGCATCGCCTGAAGAACATTCGTCCGCGAGGCCCGCACCGCCGGCGCGAGGGCTCCGCACACCCCTACCAGAATCGACATGGTCAGGGCGACACCGACGATGTCGGGTGTCAGACGCAACTTGTATGCGAGTACCGTCCAGGTGGCGTCCGAGAGGAAGTCCTGTCCAGCGCCATTGAATGCCAGACTCCCCGCCAAACCCACCAGGCAGGCGGGCGTGCAGATCAATAGCGATTCGAGCACAAATGCCAAGATGATCGCTGCACGGCCGAAGCCGATCGTCCGCAGCATGGCGATTTCGCGCCGCCGGCCGTCCACGGCGGCGTACATCGTGTTGGCGACGGCAAAGACCGCCCCAATCGCCATGATGGCGATGAGAATCGTCGTGATCGCCACGATTTCCCGCGTTTTCGACGCCAACTCCTCGTAGTACTTGGTCTCCGTGCGGCCAGCGAGGCGGACCGCGGAGCCGTTGACGTAGGCGATGGCCGCCGCGGCCGCTGCCGGGTCGTTCAGCCGCAGACAAACGCTCGACACGAACCGCCGCTGATAGGAATCCTCCAGCATGGTTCGGGGCGTCCAAATTTCGCTCTCCAGCGCGCCGCCCGCCGCGTCGAAGACCCCCACGACCTTGTACGGGCGGTCGCCTTTGCGGCCCAGCGCGAATGTCTCGCCGATGTCCAAGTGTCCAAATCGATCCCGCGCCGCGCGGCCCACGATGGCTTCGAGCGACCCTTGCTCAAAACGGCGGCCTTCAACCAGCCGAATCTCGGGATGCACGCTGAACGCCACGCCGTCCACGCCCCGGACAGCCACATTGGCAACCCCGTCGGTGCTTCCCAGGCGTGGCAGCGTGGTCTGCACGCACACTTCGGGGCTGAGCAGCAGCGTACCGGCGGCGGCGCCGTCCCGTTCTGCGTCGAGACGGGCCAGCCCGGGCGTTTGCGCCAGGGAACTCAGCTCGTCCGGCAGCAGGATGCTCATGCTCTCGGCCGTCGCGCCGGGTTTCAGCACCAGCACGTTCGCAGGCGACCCGCTGGCGGCGAGCGACGCGCGAATCCCGGCCGCGAACGACAGCAGCAGCGCCAGCACGAACACCACGACGCCCACCACGACGAACGTGAGCGCCGTGCTCAGGCGACGCGCCAGCAAGTTACGCCAGTTGTAGTAAAGCGGAAGAACCATGGTCTCAAAGCGACAAAGCGACGCAGTCGAGCGCTGCTGGTCTATTCCAACACCCGGAACGCCTCCACTACTTTCAGCCGGGCCGCGGCCCACGCCGGCCACGCCGCGGCGAGGACCCCGATGAGCGCGGCGATGCCGACGGCCTGCACGACGACCAGCGGGGCAATCTCGAGCGATTGAATCACGGGTACGGTGAATTCCCGGAGGGGCGTGTAGGTAAACGCGATGTAGGGGCCCAGCGCCCCGAGCACGCCGCCCGTCAGACACAGCAGCAGACTCTCGGTTTGAATAACCACCAGGATCACTTTTCCGCCGAAGCCGATCGCCCGCAGCGTCGCGAATTCATTCAGCCGGTCGCGGAGGTTCATGCTCATGGTGTTCATCGCCGCCAACACCGCGACCAGGACGGTGATCGCCGCGAGGATTTTCAGGTTGCGCGGCAAATCAAATTGCTGCGTGATGAACTGGTTCATGAACGCCTTCTCGTCCTGCGTCACCGTCTCGTCCAGCGTGTTGGCGAACAGGGTATCGATCGCACCCCGGAAATGCTCCAGGTCCGCCTGGCTGGCGCACTTGACGAAATAGAAGCTCAGGAGTCCCTCGATCCAGCCGGCTTTCTTGACCTCTTCTTCCAGGTAGTCCCGCCGAAGAAAGTTGGTCACGGGATCCGCCGCCTCGGGGGCGGTCGAAACCACGATGAGCTCCAGCGGTGTGTATGGTGGCACCGAGGGATAGACCGTGACGCGGTCGCCGATTTTCCAGCCGAACTGCTGGGCGGTGCCGCGCCCGCCGATGAAGGCCCGCCGTTCGCGCTGCCAGGCGTCGCGTTCCGCCGGCGTGGTGAGGTGCTCCGGGAACGTGACCGGAAAGGTGTCCGCGTCGGCCGCGATGGTGGAAAGCGGTCGCGGGTCGTTCGCGATCCTCCCGCCGATCCAGCGCAAGCCGCACACGGAGATCAGACGCTCGTGCGTCGGGTCGAGCGACTCGATTTTCGCGCGGTGGCCGCTGGGCAGCGGGTTGATGAGCGAAGTTTTCTGGGTGACGGCCAGGCGCAACTGCCGCGCGGAGTTGTCGAGGAATTTCTCGATGCCATCGATGACGGCGGTCGTGAGGACGAAGATGGTGATCGGCAGGGCGACCGCGGCGGATGTCAACAGGGTTCGCAGCGGGTTACGCGTGAGGTTGCGGGTGAGGTAGGTGAGTCGGAGGCTCATCGGCGATAGCAACCCAAGAAACCGGGAATTAAGAATTAGGAATTAAGAATTAAGAATGCTCTGCGCCCTGAACTCATACTCCCGGGTACGCCTGCCGCGCGCCGGCCATTCTTAATTCTTAATTCCTCATCAGTACTGTCCGGTTGAGCGAGCACGATAACGCGGAGCAGCCCTGATTTCCAAGGGTTTCCTTAGCGTATGAGCCGGTACACGATTTCAATCTGGCC
>JAGVEP010000531.1 GCA_020058145.1 Phycisphaerae bacterium
GTGGCCCAGCCGCGCACGCCGATCCCGGAGCTACTCGCGTTCTGGAAGAAGCCGCCGTAAGTAGTGCCGCTGGTCGCGGTCGCCTCGCCGAACACGCCGCTCCCGCTGGTGCTCAGGGCCCGGAAGCGGCCGGCGTAGGTCGTGCCGCTGGCCGCGGTCGTCTCGCCGAACACGCCGACCCCGCTGGTGCTGCCGCTGCGGCCATACACGCCGTAGGTCTCGCCCGTGGCAGCATTAGACCGGCCATAAACGCCAACGGACCCACCTCCGGTGGAGTTGTTATCTCCCCGGATGATGTGCGAGGCGCTCGTTCCGCTGAGCGTCAGCGGTACGGGGATCGACTGGAGGAACGCCGTCGAATCCAGACCGTCGAGTTGGTCGGCGTTGAGGCTGAAGAGGGCGTGGGGCGCGGCCGTCAGCTCCTGGCGCGGCACCAGCGGCGTGCCGTCCACCGTCACGTCCAGCCAGCGTTGATTTCCGTCAAAGACGCCGGCCCCGAAGTCGACCTGGACGGTGAACAGGCCGTCGGTGACGGAAACGCCCGGCAGCGTCTGACTCGCCAACAGCGTGCCGCCCGCCGGAACGGGATACAGCTTAAAGTCCATATTGAACGAGCCGTTGGCCGGGCTGCCGCCGTCCTTCAGCCGGCCCTGATACGTGAACACCGTCCCCAGCGGCGTCTGGGCCACAGCCGGGCCCACAATGGCCAGCAACATGCTGGCGATGGCTGATACCTGAAGTTTCGTCATGGCTGGTTTCCTCCTGTGGTTGTGCCCGTCAGATTGACGAGACTCTTCTATCGTTGCCCAGTCTGCTCAGTCTCCTCGGGGGCCGGCGGTGAGGCCGGCTCCGGCTCGCGCTGCGCTACGCCCGGGCGTTCCGGCTGGTAGTCCATTCCCATTTCGGGGCCGAGTCCGTAATACTCGGGGTGCTGATACTTGCCGCGCTCGAACTCGCCCTTTTCCCGCTCGACAGGCGCGCCGTGCAGGCGTACCCGCAGGTCGTTGCGCAGGGCCTCGACGCGCCAGGAGACCTTCCCTCCCGCAACGCCGCCGGCGATGCGGAACCAGCAGGTTGGCGGCGCGTCGCCCGGCCCAGCCTGCTCGCCGGCCTGGAGCGCGTCCTCGCTGATCTCCTCGGCTACGTGCAGCATGGGCATGGGCGCGCCCACGGCGGTCAGCGTGTAGCGCGGGTCCGTGTTGATCTTGGCGAAGTAGTGCGGCAGCTCGACCACGGCCTGCCCCGCGCCGTCGAGCGTCGCCTTGCCCGAGTAGAAGTTGATGACCTCGGGGCTTTCGGCGGCGTAGTGGAGCAGGTACTTGTTCTCCGGGTCGTCAGGGTGGTCGATGCGGAACGGCTTGGTGCCGCTGGCGCCCATGTCTCCGGCGGCGTAGACGGCGTACCCGCTGGCGGCGGTGCTCGCGTACCCACGCACGCCGTAGATCGTGCCGCTGCTGGCGCCGTTCAGCCCGTAGACGCCGTACCCGGACGTGCTCTCGCTCTGGCCGTACACGCCATAGGTGGTGCCGGTGCCGGCCATGGCAAAACCGTAGACGCCGCGCCCGTTCGTGCTGTTGCTCTGGCCGTGCACGCCAAAGGTGGTACCGGTTGCGCCGGCGGCGAAGCCGTCGACGCCGCGCCCGGACGTGCTGTTGCTCTGGAACTGACCGCCGAACGTAAGTCCGCTGGGCGCGCTCGCCTTGCCGTACACGCCGCCCCCGGATGAACTCTGGTTCTCGAAGCGCCCGCCGTGCGTGCTTCCGCTGGGCGCGCTCGCCAGGCCGTACACTCCGCGCCCGGTCGTGCTGTCGCTCTGGCCGAAGACGCCGTACGTGGTGCCAGTGGAGGCGGATGCCGACCCGAACACGCCGCGGCCGTCCGGGCTGCCGGTGCTCACGCCATAGACGCCGGTCGTTGTGCCTGAGTTGCCCCACGCCCACCCGTAGACGGCGCGACCGGAGGTGGCCCCGCTTTCGCCCCAAACGCCGGCCCCTGTGGTGGAATTGTTGGCGGTTCCGAACACGCCGCGGCCGGATGTGCTGTCGCTACGACCGTACACGCCGGAGGTGTTCCCACTGGCCGCGGTCGATTCGCCGCGCACGCCGCGCCCCTGCGTACTGTCGCTCTGGAAGTACCCGCCGTAGGTCTCGCCGCTGGTCGCGGTAGACCGGCCGTGGACGCCGACGGAGAGGGCGTCCGTGGAAGCATTCGCTCCGCTGATGATGTGCGAGGCGGGGTTCGTCCCGCTGAGCGTGAGCGGCACGGGGATGGACTGGAGGAACGCCGTGGAGTCCAGGCCGTCGAGTTTGTCGGCGTTGAGGCTGAACAGCGCATAGGGTGTGGCCGTCAGCTCCTGCCGCGGCACGAGCGGCGTGCCGTTGACCTCGACCTCCAGCCAGCGTTCTTCTCCGTTGAAGGCATTGCCCCCAAACTCGCCGCTGCCGTTGAGCTGCACGCTGAAGAGGCCGTTCGCCACCGGGGTCCCGGGCAACGACTGGCTGCCCAGCGGCGCGCCGCCGGTTGGCACGTCATACAGCCTGAATTGCAGGTTGTACGTACCGCTGGCCGGCGCCCCGCCCTCCATCAATTGTCCCTGGTACGCAAACGCCGTGCCCAGCGGCGTCTGGGCGGTCGCTGGGACGACAATGGCCAGCAACATGCTGGCGATGGCTGATACCTGAAGTTTCGTCATGTCGCGTTCCTTCCTGGTTATGGTCTTCGGGTTCACAAGATTCTTCTGTCCTAACGCAGGCTGATCAACGTCCGTAGCCCGATACCAGTGTTTCCGCTGAGGAAAACCGCACCGGAACCGCTGACCTCCCCGGGGTCGATCCGCCCCGCCGCCCGCCCTGCAGCCAACACCGCCACTGCGAGCGCCAGGCCAAAACTAGTCACCGTTCTCCTCGTCACAAACGTTCTCAGGTCTCTTGACTCAAAGATGTAACCGCCGGCAACACATCCGAGCTTGCGTGTGTCGGGCACTCAATTCCTGCGCTCACGGGACGGGAAGATGCGCCGTGAACCGAGCCTTCCGCGGTGTCGCCTGTAGGTCGTACTGAGCGCGACCATTCCGAGCAGCGTGACCGGCAACATCGGCACGATGCCGGCGCCGCACAGACCAGCGCCGCAGTCGGGAATCGTGGGCGCATTGAGAGTTGATACGTTTGGCGCGGTCGCGTCCGTCACCGTCATGCGGTAGGTGCCCTCCGGTGTGATTTCCCATTGCACGTCGGCTGGAGCCACGCCGGCGGCGGTCTCGACGACCGCGGCGCCCGTCAGCTTGCCGGTGATCGTGCCGTCCGCTCGCAAGAAGTGAACGTTGTCGCCGGACCGCGGCACGAAGCCGTCGATGAAGCGCAGCTCGACTTGGCCAGCCAGCGTGACGTTGCCCGTAACGTGCAGCACGTCGAATTGCCCCGGTTCGGTCCCCGCCACCTCGATGACCAGCGTCGCCCCTTCCTGCTGCTCATAATCGCCGTCGATGGTCAATGTTCCCGGAGACAGGCCGGGTGAAACGAAGCCGCCGGGCTCGACGATGACCGTCGCGTCCAGCGTGCCAATGCCCTCAATGCGGCCCTGGTCCTTGACGAACGCGCTGGCGCCGGTGAGCTGGCCCGCAGATACGAGCGAGGTTGAGTCGGTCAGCGTTATTGTGCCCGCGCTCGTGCCGCCGACGGTCAAAACCCCGTCCACGATCAGCGTGCCCGCCGGGCCGACTTCGACGGAGCCCGTGCCATCGCCGGTGGCCCCCACGAGCATGTCGGCCAGACAGACGATCTCGCCGCCGGTGTCCACGAGCATTTCACCAGCGGCCTCAGCCGGTGCGCCGCCGACCACCAGCCGTGCACATCGAACCAATCCATCCGCTTGCACGCTGACCTTCGCGCTGCCGCCGACGCCGATTCCGAGGGCGCTGCCCTCCATGCGCAGCTCCGGGCGCTCGCCGGTGACTCCCTGCCCGTTGAGCAGTCTGATTTCGCTCGTGCCGCTGATGTTCTGGCTCGCGACCAGAACGTCGGCGCTCGAGGTGACCAGAGCACCGTTCGAGATGGCCATGTCCGCCGACCCGGCCAGACCCAGCTCAACGGCGCCGCTGAGGACCAACGTCGTACGCAGCCCCGCCGTGCTGCCCGAGCTGTCAACACTAAGGGCACCATCGGTCTGCTGACCGACCACGAGGCCGCCGGTGAGGCGGGCGATTGCGCCGTCCGCGAGATCGAGTCTGCCAGGACCTGCGCCGCCGATCACTGCGAGTCCGCCGCCGGTGAGCGGAGCGCTGCCCGGGTCGACCACGTTGAATTCGGCGGGCACGGTAGCTCCCCCGCCCGTCGTCCCGATGTGCACGGCCGCCTCATCCGTCCGCAGCGCATCATTGCCGATGGTCACCGCGCGGGTCGTCAGCACGCCGCCGTTCACAACGGCGATCGGCGTTTTTAGCGGGTCTCCGGCGACCCCCAGTTGCTGCGTGACCTTCATGCGGGCTGGATTGTTGCTGCCTTTGCCGTCGATGATGAGCTCGCCGGCGCCGACAAGACCGCCGACGTTGAGTTGAACATTGGTCGCTTCCACAAGCCCGCCTGGCTCGATCGTGAGCGTCCCGAAGGCATCCTCGCCGATCTGGAGCTGCGGCCCGGCCTTAAGGACCGCTGGCCGCACGGGGTCAAAAGATCTGACCAGCACGTCTGCGACGCCTGAGGCGCCGATGGTGACGCTCGAACCGGCCTCGACGATCCCACTATCAAGTACAAAGAGGCTTGCCCACCCGTCGGCGCCGACGAGAATATCGTCACTGGCGGTCAGGTGCGCCGGAGTTCCACCCGGCGCCACGCCGGTGACCCGCACCGTGTTGGTGTCTCCGGTCTGAGCGTCCGTCAGGTTGTTCGCACCGATCCGGACGTCCCTGGCGGCCACTTCGCCGCCGTCAGTCACAGACAGGAAACCGAGTCCCTGGCTGCCGCCCACGACCACATCGTTGAACAGCGCGTCCGCGTCAACACCGCTGACCTCCAACTCGCCCCGGGCCGCGCCGCCGAGGCGCAAGTCCGCGGCTCCGAGAAACCCCCCGTCCACGGCGACGACTCCGGGCATGTCCTGGCCGACGCTCAGGTTGCCCGAAAGCACGAGCTGCGTCGCGGCGTCCTTGATGAAAATGGCCGCGAAGTCGTTCGGATCAGCGGGTGTGCCCGTGCCGACCGCGCCGTGCAGGGCGCGCACCACCGACCCGTTGTAGAGCTGGAACGAAGCGTCGCCTTCGACTTCGAGCGAGGCCGGCGACTCGGTGGTGCCAAAAACCTGGGCGTCGCCGACCAGGGCGACGTCGGCCTCGCGGATGACGAAGCGCCCGGCCTTAGCCCCGACGGCGTTCACGGCGTAGATGCCCGCACCGAAGATGGCGGTGTCGCTCACTTGTGCGTCATGTGTCGGCACGCCCCGTGGGTCCCAATGGGTGTCCTTCGCGTACTCGCCGCCGGTGAAGTTGATCCAGTTGTAGGTCTGGGAGGTTCTGCCAAACGTCACGCTGAACGTCAGGCGGGCCGAGCCCGACTCCGTGTCGTTGTCTTGCAGCAGACTCGCCCGGAGTGACATGCGAAAACTCACCACGCTCCCGGGCCGCAATACGCCGGTCAGGACCAGGGGGAACGTGCCGCCGGCACACAGGCTTTGGGCGCATTCCGATCCGACGCACTCGCATCCGTAGATGCCGGCGCTGGACTCCACGCTAACCCAGCCGCGCACGTCGCCGCCGATGCTGGGCTGCACGGACAGCACAAACGGCGTCTCCGTCGTGACGTCAAACCAGCAATCGAGGGACAGGTAGCCGACCGCTTCGTCTCTGAATGTCCCCTGGACGTCGCTTGTGGCGGACAGCGTCACCGAATCCACGCCGTGCGGACCACTGACGATGTTGCTCGACTCGTGAATTGACACCGAGTGCGACTCATCATCGTGGGCGTCACTGCAGTTGCTGGAGACGGTGTCGCCCAGTTCAAACTGACCGAGATGCGGCGAGGAGCACGGACCGATCGACCATCGTCCCTGGCTGGAACTCAATTGCACATCGGCCCAGGTTGTGGTCGGCGCGCAAAACACGCCCAGGACCAGCCCGACAGACCATCGCATTCTCGCAGGCATGCTCGAATCTCCTGTGCCAAGCTCAGCAACTCAGGCCGTCGGACGAGCCGTCAACGCAGCTTCTCAAGGCGCCGTGACGCACTTGCCTCGCGCCCGTCAGCGGAGATGACGCCGTAATCCGCATCGGGCCGATCGCCCGTCAGCCTGCCGGTGTAACTAAGCATGGGGATGGTCCCGCCGCCGACCGCGCACATCAGGCCGACGATGGCGCCGTCGGCCGCGATGATCACGTCGGAGCGGCCGAGGAGTTCGCTCTGTCCGTGCATGTGCCCATGCGTGTGCTCCCGCGTGCGTCGCACTGCCGATCTTCGAAACAGGCCGTGCATGACGGCGTTCTTCAACGGTGAGTCACAGCCCGAAGCTGGCCCAACAACCGGTAGTACGGGCCGGGCTTGGGGATTTGGACAGTCAGACGGTAAAATGCGGGCTGGACGCCACTTGGCGGACTTTTTTGGAGCAGCGCCCTACTGTGGATCAGCCTGTGGACCCCGAAACCACGCGCCCGTCCCTCCTGTCGCGCGTCCGCGATCCGGGGGATCACGCCGCATGGGCCGAGTTCGAGGCTCGTTACCGGGACCTGATCTTCCGCTATTGCCGACGCGTTGGGTTGGCGGCAGCCGATGCCGAGGACGTGCGGCAGATGGTGATGCTGCGGCTGGTTCGGATTCTGCCGAAGTTTCGATATGACCCCACCCGCGGACGGTTCCACGACTATCTGTATCGCGTGGTGCGCAGCGCGATCGCCGATTTCCGGAGCTGTCCAGACTCGCGCACGAATCCCGTAGTAAACGAGGAGCCGCTGGAAGCACCGGTGGCGGCCATGGATGGCCCGTATGACCCGAGTTGGGAGCAGGAATGGCTGGATCACCACCTGCGGCTGGCGCTGGCGGCGGTCCGCCAGACATCCGAGGTGCGGAGTGTCGCGGTGTTCGAGCGATTACTGGCAGGCACGAGCGTCGAACAGGCGGCCACGGAGTTCGGCATGACCCTCGACGCGGTTCACAAGGTCAAACAGCGCCTGCGTGACCGCGTCCAGCAGCGCATCGCTGAGCAAATCCGTGAAGAAGACACGATCGACGGATGATCCGATGCCGCCTTCTCCAACGACGCCCGGCCCACCGAACGCCGCGTTGCCGCGCGATCCCACCGGTTCGCACCTTTCCGACGCTGATTGGCTGGCGTGGGCCCGCCGCGCGGAATCGCCGGTTGCCTTGGGACGGCTGGGCTCATACGAACTGCTGTCTGAGATTGGCCACGGCGCTCAGGGAACGGTTTACAAGGCGCGCCAGCCGGGAACCAAGCGTGAGGTCGTCATAAAACGGCTGGCGGCTGGCTCGTTCGCCACAGCGAGCATGCGGGCGCGCTTCGAACGCGAGATCGAGGCACTCGGTGTGCTCCGCCACCCCAACATTGTGACCGCACACGCGGCGGAGCTGGTCGACGGTCAGCCGATACTGGTGCTGGAGTGGGTCGATGGCCAGCCGATGGACCGCTGGGCCGCCGCCGGACCTGAGGGGCGGCGAGACGTGCGGGAGATACTGGCGACGTTCGCGCTGGCTTGCGACGCCGTTGCTCACGCTCACCAGCATGCGGTTATTCATCGCGATCTGAAACCGTCCAACATCTTCGTCGATGCCGTCGACCAGCCGCATGTGCTTGACTTCGGGCTGGCGACCTGGACGCGCGACGCGGCCAGGACGACGCTGGCCGCGCCGTCGGAAGCCCACGGCTTCCTCGGAACCCCCGCATATGCGTCTCCGGAGCAGATTGGCGGCGGTCACGCCGAGCTAGACACGCGGACGGACATCTTCTCGCTGGGCGTCATTCTCTATGAGCTGCTGACGGGCGAGTGGCCGTTCGCCGCGCCAGACCGGCATGCTCCTGGCCCGCTACTGGCCGACGTGTTCGACGCTGTGCGGCGCGTGGAACCGCGCCGCCCGTCGAGTTTACGCCCTGAACTGGGGACGGAACTCGACGCCATTCTCCTCAAAGCGATCGCGAAGGTTCCCGGTGAGCGCTATCAGTCGGCGGACGCGCTGGCGGGCGACCTCCGCCGCTTCCTCGCCGGGGAGCCCGTGCTCGCCCATCCGCTCACGACGGGGTACGAGCTTCGCAAGCTCGTACGGCGACATCGTGTCGCATTCGGCGGCGGCGCGCTGCTGGCGGGGCTGGTCCTCGCCTTCGCCATCGTCGCGACCGTCTTTACACTCCGGCTGTCGCAGCGACAGCGCGAGTTGCTGGCGGCTCAGCAGAGCGAGCGGGCGCAGCGCGTCGCGGCGGAGATGAACGCGTACACGGCAGCGCTCGCCGGGGCGGAGGCGGCCCTCCAAGCAGGTAACGTAAACGCCGGCCGCTTGAGCTTGGACCAGGCACCCGAGCGACTTCGAAACTGGGAGTGGTACCATTACTGGGGCGCACTCGACCGGAGCCTCAGCCAGTTCAAGCTCCCGAGCACGGCCTTCGGGCTGGCTATTTCCGCAGACGGCCGCCATCTGGCAGCCGCATGCCGTGACGGACAGGTGCGTGTCTGGGACACCAACTCGTGGACGACCGTCGCCAGTCTGCCCGCGCGAACCGGGGAAGGCGTCCAGGTAGCGTTCTCACCGCGTGCCGATCTGCTGGCGTATGGCGTAGCGGAACACGGCGTGCGGGTGTGGGACCTGCACTCCATGTCTGAACTGGCGTCGGCCAGCGGGCATGCAGCACCGGTTACTGGCGTGGTGTTTAGCCCCGATGGAAGCCGGTTGGCGACCGCCTCGGCCGATCGTACGATTCGCATCTGGCGCGTGCCGCCGGACGTCGCGTGCACAATGATGGCGCCGGCCAACGATCCGTCGCCGCCGGCGTCACTCGAGCTGGAACGGACGCTAAGCGGTCCCGAGGGCGCCGTTACCACTGTCGCCTTTGGCCCGGACGGATCTCGCCTAGCCTCCGCAGCCGGGGACCGTACGGTGATATTGTGGGATGCCAACACTGGCCAGATCGTCGGTACGCTGCGGGGTCACTCCAGCACCGTAACCGCCGTCCAGTTTAGTCCGAATGGCGAACAGCTCGTGTCCGCTGCGTACGACGGCTTGGTCAAGGTCTGGCAAGTGGAGGACGGTCGAGAGCTGCTGTCGGTGCACGGGCACGATGCGCTAGTGTCGGCGGTGGCCTATAGCCCGGACGGCACGCGAATCGCTTCCGCCGCTTGGGATAAGACGATCCGCGTCTGGGACACCCATAGCGGTGATCCGGTGGCACGCTGGCTGGGTCATACGGACAACGTGACGGCCGTCATATTCTCACGCGATGGTCGGCAACTCTTCACGGCGGCTGCCGACGAGACGGTGAGGGTCTGGCCGACTGAGGACGTAAGTGTCCTGACTGCTCGAAACTCCAGCGCGCGGGCCAACGGCTTCGCCGGCCCGCCGGACCTGAGCTGGCTGGCCGTCGCGTATGGTTCCGGCGAGGGTGCGTTCGGCCGAATCGTCCTGTGGGATCCGCGCGCCGGGCGCGCTGTCGCCACGCTGCATGAGAACACGCACGTGCACGCCCGTGGCCAGCGCCTGGAGCTTGGCGCGATCGCCGCCAGCCCCGATGGCCGTTGGCTCGCCGCCGAATCAGGCGCCGGGACGATTCTGTGCTGGTCGACCGCTCGTTGGAACGACCGTGTTGGGGGCAACACACCGGCGCTCGAATGGGATGCAATAGCAGAAGCGGCGGTGCTGCGAACGCCGGATGCGGCGGAGGGCGTGAACGCCGCGCTCTACGCAACCTGCATGAGCTTTGTCCCCGACGGCGTCCGCTTGGTCAGCGGACATCACGACGGCGCCCTCCGCGTCTGGAGCGTGGACGAAGCGACGCTGCTTCGCAGCGTCGAGTTTGGTCAAGGGCCGATCGTCGCTGTGCTGTGTGTACCTCCCACCCGGCAGATCCTGGTCGCGACGCGCGATGGCGGCATTGTTGTACTTGATGCGGAGACCCCCTCCGTAGTGCGGACCCTGGACCCACCGACAGCTACGCCGCGCGCACTGGCGTGCAGCTCCGACGGCCAGCGGCTTGCCATCGGCCTCAATGACGCAGGCATTGAGCTATGGGATACGGCTGGTTGGACGCGCGCCGCCACGCTCCGCAGCCACTCGGCCGCTGTGCGCTGTCTCGCCTTCAGCCCCGACGGCTCGCGCCTGGTCTCCGGCTCAGATGACCGTACGCTCAAGCTCTGGGACGTCCCGACCGGTCGGGAGGTAGCAACCTTTCATGGCCACGGCTACCTGATATCCGGAGTGACATTCACGGCGGACGGCGCCCGAATCATCTCGAGCTCGGGCGACGGCACCGTGCGACTCTGGGACTCGACTGAAGTACATGGCAGCAAATGGTCCCAGCCGTGACGGGAGGGCCACACCGCTGGATGTGCCGCCGAGCCCGGGCCACGTCCGCGGTGATAGGGCGTCCCCCCCAACGTACAGCCGTTCAGTCGGGCATTCATGCCGCACCAGCCAGGTCGCTCGTCGGGCACTGAATCCGAAGGTCGGCTACACGTGTCCACTACTGGTTGGCGTCATCAAGCCGGCAGCCACGAGGGATGTGCGTCAGCAAGAATCCGACCCAGCCCATTTGCTTACACCCGCATCCGTTACTCGTGACGGACGCGGCATTTACCCTGCTCGAACGCGCTGGCCGTGACCTCGTCGCCGAAGCGCGTGCCTTGGAAGACGACGCGCGTGTGAACAGGCTGCCCGAGTGCGTCGCGCTGCAACGCCGGCCGCCCTTACGGTCGGTCCCTGCGGATCAAACGCGAACTGGACCGGCGGCGCTTTCCGCCGATCCCGCGCGCGACCAAGCAGTTTGAGCGGCTGTACAAAGGTCGCACGGCGGTGGAGCGGGTCAACGCGCGGCTGAAGATTTTCTGGGGCGCCGATGACGGCAACATCGTTGACCCGCGGCACGCCGTGCTGATCGTGCACGCCAGGCTGGCCACGCTGCTGGCGAGCAGCCTTCGCTGCGTGGGGCCGCTGAGCCAGTTGCGGTTGTCGGCGATCGCGCGGGCCCTGTAAACGCGGGCGCCCGCGTAACGAAGCCCGCTCACCGGCCGATCGCGTGCGGGGTCCTAGCTATCCTATTGGCCGACCGCTGCCCGATCGGCTTCGCGACCCCCGCCCGCGCTTCCCAAACCCAACTCCACACGCCGAACCGCTCGGTGCCCACACCGAAAAGATTTTACAAACCTGTCCATACCGAATATTTCATCCGCCGTACTTTGGGCCGGTAGCGCTGGGCCAGAATGGTGGTTGTGACCGATTGACGTTGAGCGTCCGCCGCGCCGGTGCCGCTCATCGGCTGATGGGTCACTTAAGGGGCGTTCCGTCGGTTGGTGCCGCGTGCCTAACGCCGCAGGCGGCGTGTCGCGCCCAGGCCGACCAGTGTAAGTGTCAGCATCGCGGCGGCGGTCGGCGCGCACGGCCCGGGCGACGTCGTGATCGGGCAGCCTGTGCTGTCAACCGCTGTGCCTGTCGGTGTGTCGGGGCACACATCGCTGGCATCCGGCACGCCGTCCTGATCTGCGTCTGGCAGCACAGGCCCGTCGCAGTTCCCGTCGGCGCACGGATCGCCCCCGACCAGAGCGTCCGCGGCGGCGTACCACCCCAGCGCGACCCGCTGACTGCCGGCGTCGTTGAGGTGCCCCTCATCAGCGGCATAGCCGGAGTACAGCCGCTGGTAGGTCTGGCCGCCTGAGTTGAACGTGAACACGGCGCCGCTGGGGGCGTGGGCCTCAATGTCCGCAACATCCAGCAGCAGCTTGCCCTGCGCAGTGCAGAACGCGCGCACCGCCGCGTTGTACTCGTTCCGCCTGACATTGTCCGAGTCGGATGACGTGGTCAGCGGCATCGTCGCGTAGACGAACCGCGTCGCGGGGTAGGAGGTCTCCAAGGCGGCCATCGAGTCGACGTAGGCCGTCGCGTCGGCGTCCTGATCGATGAAGCACAGCTTGTTTAAGGCCGCGGCGACGGCCGGGTTGTGCCAGCCCGAGACGCGGACCGAGTCATCGAAATACGCGATCTTGGCCTCCCACCCGGGGTTGCCGCGATCACAGTCGTAGATCGTCCCAGGCACCGTCGCCGCCGGCGGATCGTTGGCCCGCGCCCCGTCATCACCAACCCACTCTATGACCAACTGGTAGCGCGTCGGATTGGCTGAATGCAGGGCATCCAGGCCACTGATGATGTTGCCACCGACGGAAGCATGGGTGAACAGCCAGGTCTGCTGCCCGATCGCATCCATCGTGGCCTGGGGTAGCGTGGAAATCGAGTCGAGCTGCCGATGGTCGATCACCTGCGCGAAGACCGCCGTCGCACACGTGCAACTTAGCGCGCAACAGCCGAGGAGCAGCGCTCGTGGCATGTTGTCTCTCCGGTGCATACCGAATACTCCTTCCGCCGTGAGTCGAACCGCGGGGCTCTACTCGGCGATTGTACTGGGCACAGCCCGCCTTTATGTCGAAATTCTCCGGGCTCTTCGCCGCCTCGAGGGGGCAAGAGGGGGACAGTCTGGTCCTTTGTGCGGGCGGCCGGAAGCACCAACAGCCCCAGGTGCGTCCGCGTTGAGCCACAAGGACTCATTCTCCGCCAGCAGATCGTTTTTCTCCAACGCTCGGTGGAACGTCCGCAGCCGAGGCGGCGCGACACTCTCGAAACCATGCGTAGCGCCGCCGATTCTCTGAACCACTGTTCCTGGGTCTGCGCGCTCACGTTTTGCGAGAAACGGCGTCAGCGTTCAAACGCGCCGAGGTCGGTAGCTGAGTGTGCAGCCCGGCCCGCGCCGATGATGTCCCACCCTAATCCGACGTCGATTCCGGCATCGACGGCCGGACTGCCCTCTGCCAAGCGAAAATCGCGGTTGGGCAGATCGACAAAACACGGGTCGGCGTCGATGTTCCCGCTCAGCGCCGCCGGCCCCGGGCCGTCGCCGAACCATAGGTTGTGCTCGCCGGTAATCAGCTCCGTGCGTGTGTTTTCGCTGAGATACGGCTGGCCGTCCGGCTGGACGACGATGTTGTTCCGCAGCCGCAGAAGCAGAGCGGGAGAGTACTCGTCTCGCGCGAGGGCCCCGGCCGTTGACGTGCCCCGCGCGCCGCAGTCGTAGAACGTGTTGTTATACACCTCGACGACACCCGTGCCCTCTGGGCCGTTGTTGACGTAGCCGGGCACGTAGATGCCGGCGTAGTTGGCGGCCCCGTCGGGTGGATCCGGGCCGTGCCCCACGTCGTAGATCACGTTGTTATACGCCTCGACCGGTCCCTGCGACGGATCGACCGTCGCGAAGACGATGCCGTCGCACGCGTCGCCGTGTATCAGGTTGTCGTGGACGATCAGGTCGTACTGGTTGAAGCCCGTCGTGTCGCGCGGCCCGCAGTCGGGAAGACACAGCGGCGACGAATGGAACTGGATCGCCCGGCAGGTGTTGTTGTCGTGGATGTGATTCCAGCCGACCTCGATGTGGACCGAGTCGGTCGTGAAGTAGACCGCGTGATACTGTTTGGAAGCCCCGAGGACGCCCGTGTCGTGCACCTCGTTGCCCAGAAACCGCAGGTGCGTGGCCAGTGAGGCCGCAAAGCAGCCCGTCGGTCCGTCGCCGTTGGGACACGAGATGTCATTGCCCACGACTCGCCAGCCGACGGCGCCGTCCCCGCCAAGATCGAGCGCGCTGGTCCTTCCACGAAGACGCAGACCGGCAATTACCCAGTAGCTGGTATGGACGCCGACGGGCGGAACGACGCGCAGGCCGTACTGCAAGCCGCCCGGATCGCCAACTGTGACTGTGGCGTCCGGAAAGGCCACGAGCGCGATCGGGGCCTCCTCAGTGCCGTCGATTTCGAGTGCCAGCGCCGCCTCGGCGTAGTGCTCGCTGACGGCGGCGACACCGTCCATGGCGTAGATGATGTCGCCCGGGCCGACCGCTGCGGCCGCAACGGGCAGGCTGGCCCACGGATCGGCGAACGTGCCGCTGCCTCCATCGTCGCCATCAACCGACACGCAGTAGATATGTCCCTCGCGCACCGTGAACGGCACTCCGTTGCTGTCCCCGGCGCCGGTGTGAACGACGATGTCGCCGGAGCGCGCATCGGACCCGATCTGAACCGCGATGCGCGTATCGCTCCACGCGAGATAATCAGCCGCCTGTCCGCCCCCAACCGTGACCGTCGAGCCGCCGCGCTGGTCGCCGAAACCGTTGCCATGCAATGTGACAATGGCGCCGGCCTCGTTGAACCCGCCACTGGAAGGTCCGCTGATCAGATCGGAGAAGAAAACCCGAGCAACGCCGGGCTCGCCGGGCAAGTCCGGGCCAGTGATATCGATGCTTTCGCCGCCTCCCGCGCCGTCGTCGTTTCCCGCATCGCCGCCGCCACCGTCGTCGTGGCTGCCGCCGCCGGTCCCGCCGTTGTCGTTAATGTTGCCATTTCCGTCTGCGTCCCCGTGATCATTGCCTACTCCGTTCCCGCTGCCATTCCCATTGTCATTCCCAATTCCGTTTCCGTTGTCATCCCTTTCGTCAATCGTCAGCGGGCAGCCACAAAGCCACACCAGCGTCGCCACAACTAACACCGACATTGTACGATTCCGCATAGTGCGCATGTTCGTGTTCCTTTTCTTCTCGCGCGTTTCGCGCGATCGACCGAATTCAAGCCGCGGCGGACCGTGCTCTTAGTTATATAACCGCGTTCACCTCCCGCGCGCCCACGCTACCTCTGATTCACGCGGCGACCACCAGCTCCGGAAGGGGGTGTCGGGCCGCAGCGGCCCCGACGCCCCGCAAGAGCGAAAAGAAGCCGGGCGCGGAAGGGGCTTAGCGTTGTACAATAGCCCTGTACCGCCCGGCGGCGGGGCGGGGCGAAGTCATCTCGGAAAGGTCGGACAATAACAGCGACGCACCCGGGGCATCGAGCGCGACTGCTGATCCGAGCGACCTGCTTGTCGGTCCTCGGCGTCGCCCGGGGCCGCGTTGCGCTGCATCGGCTCAACCCGCGGCGCCAGCCTCCGATACTACTGATTGGTCACAGCGTTGGTGCGCGGCTAGTGCCAGTAGCATGGCA
>JAGVEP010000079.1 GCA_020058145.1 Phycisphaerae bacterium
GCTCTTCCGATCTGCTGCCGGTCAGCCGCAGCACTTCCTGGGCCGCGGCGAGAATCGTGATTTCCACCGGATTTCCGAGATTGACCGGCTCGGTGACACGGCTCTCCATCAGCCGGATCAGGCCCTCGACGAGGTCACTGACGTAACAGAAGCTGCGCGTCTGGCTGCCGTCGCCGTGGACGGTCAACGGCTGACCGGCGAGCGCCTGGTCGATGAACGTGGGCAGCATCCGGCCGTCATCGCGGCGCATGTTCGGCCCGTAGGTGTTGAAGATGCGCGGGATGCGGATTTCGGTGCCGTACTGCGCGCGGTATGAGGTCAGGAGTGCTTCGCCGAAGCGTTTGCCCTCGTCATAACACGCCCGCGGGCCAATCGGATTGACATGTCCCCAATAGGTCTCGCGTTGCGGGTGCTCCTGCGGGTCGCCATAGACCTCGCTGGTGCTGGCGTGCAGCAGGCGGGCGCCGGTCCGCCGCGCGAGCTCGAGCAGCTCCCACACGCCGCGCGAGCAGACGGCGAGAATTTCGAGGCGGCGGGGGCCGAAATCGACGGGGGAGGCGGGGCAGGCCAGATCATAGATGCGGTCGAAAGGTCCCTCGACAGGCAGCGGTCTTGTGATATCGTGTTCGAGAAACCGCAGCCGCGGGTGCTTTTGCAGCTCGGCGGCATTGGCCGGGCTGCCGGTGCAGAGGTTGTCTACGCCGACGATGTCGTGCCCGTCGTCGAGGAGTCGGCGGGCGAGATGAAAGCCAATGAAACCGGCACATCCGGCAATGAGTGTGCGCATGCCTGATACTCCGCTGCAAGCTACACCGCCGATTGTACCGGAGTCGGCTGGGCTATCAGGATGTTGAGGGACCAGAACCATGAGGATTTGCGTAATCGGCAGCGGCTATGTGGGACTCGTGACGGGCGCGTGTCTGGCTGACAGCGGCAATCACGTGACCGCCGTGGACAGCGATCGCGGGAAGATCGACGCTCTGCAAGCCGGCCACTGCCCGTTCTTTGAGCCGGGGCTGGATGAACTGGTTCACAAGAATGTCCACGCTGGGCGGCTGCGCTTCACTGTGAACATGGCCGAAGCCGCCGCGGGCGCACGCATAGCGTTTCTCGCGGTCGGCACGCCGCCACGGACCGACGGCTCGGCGGATCTGTCGGCCATTGAAGCCGCGGCCACGGAACTGGCCCGCGCGCTCACCGGCCCAGCCATCATCGTGATCAAGAGCACCGTTCCGGTCGGTACGGGCGCGCGGCTCGAGGCCTTGGTCGCCGCCAACACGGCGCACCACTGCCCGCTGGTCAGCAACCCCGAGTTTTTGAAAGAGGGGACGGCCTTGGCGGACTTTCTGCGGCCCGACCGCGTGGTTGTGGGGGCGGACGACCCGACCGCGGGCGACGAGATCGCCGAGCTGCACGAACCATTCGTCCGCAACAACCGGCCGATCCTGCGGATGAGCCGCGCCGCGGCGGAGCTGACCAAGTATGCCGCCAACGCCTACCTGGCGACCCGGATCAGCTTCATCAACGAGATTGCGGAGGTGTGCGAGCGGCTCGACATCGACGTGAACGAAGTGCGGCGGGGGATCGGTGCGGACCAGCGGATCGGGCACCATTTTCTGTATCCGGGGCTCGGCTACGGCGGAAGTTGTTTCCCGAAAGATGTGCAGGCGCTGGCCAGCTTCGGGCGCGCCGCGGGGGCCGAGTGCGACTTGCTGGAAGCGGTACATCGGCGGAACCTCGCCCAGCGCGAGAACATGGTCCGCTGCATCTTCGAACGGCTGGGACGCGACTTGCGCGGCAAGCGGTTGGCGGTGTGGGGCCTGGCCTTCAAGCCGGAGACGGACGATTTGCGCGAGGCACCGGCGCTGACGATTATCGAGGCCGTGCTCGCCGCCGGAGCCCGCGTGGCTGTGCACGATCCGCAGGCGCTCGAGGCCGCGCGACGAGTGTTGGGCGCGCGTGTGGAATACCACGAGGAGGCTTACGCCGTGCTGCCGGGCGCCGAAGCGCTGCTCATCATGACCGAGTGGATGGAGTACCGCAGCCCGGATTTTGAGCGCATCCGGACTGACTTGCGACAACCGTTGATTTTCGACGGGCGGAACATCTATGCCCCGGCGACGATGGTGCGCTACGATATAGAATACCACAGCATCGGTCGGCCGCCGGTGCGACGCAGGTGATACGCGTGTCAACTTCGTCCCCGCGCTTGATCTCCCTGAAGAAGCTCCTCGGCGAGCACACGGTGTCGGCCGCAGCGGAACTTGTGCGGCCGGAAGGTGACGGTGCAATCCGCTGCCTGGCGTGCGGGCATCGCTGCCGGGTATTGCCGGACCATGAGGGTGTTTGCCGCGTGCGGTTCAACCGCGGGGGCGCGCTGCGTGTGCCACACGGGTATGTCGCGGGCCTGGGCGTGGACCCGATCGAGAAAAAGCCATTTTTCCACGCTTTTCCGGGGCGCGACGCGCTGTCCTTCGGGATGCTCGGCTGTGATTTGCACTGCTCTTATTGTCAGAATTGGATCACCAGCCAGGCGCTGCGCGCGGACGAGGCGCTTGCCGAGCCGCACTTCATCACGCCCGAGCAGATCGTGCAGCTCGCGCTGGAACACGACTGCCCGGTCCTGACGAGCACGTACAACGAGCCGCTGATCACCGCGGAATGGGCGGTCGAGGTTTTTAAGCTCGGGCAGCCGCACGGGCTGGTCGGCTCGTTCGTCTCCAACGGGAACGCGACCCCCGAGGTGCTCGAATACCTGCGGCCATACGTCCAGCTTTACAAGGTGGACCTCAAGTCGCTACGGGACAAAACGTATCGGCAGCTTGGCTGCGCACTGCAGAACGTGCTCGCTACGATCCGGCGGCTTGTTGAGCTGGATTTCTGGGTTGAGCTGGTCACGCTCATCGTGCCCGAGCTGAACGATACCGACGAGGAACTCAGCGACATCGCCAACTTCATTGCCGGCGTGTCGCCGGACATCCCCTGGCACGTGACCGCGTTCCATCCGGACTACCAACTGGACGAGACGCCGCGTACGCCGGTCGCGACGTTGCTGCGGGCTTACGAGATCGGTCGCCGTGCGGGGCTGCACTACATCTATGCTGGCAACCTGTCCGGCCGGGTCGGCGAGACGGAAGACACGCGTTGTCCGCGGTGTTCCCGGACGCTGATCGAACGCCGCGGCTTCACCGTGCTGCGTAATGAACTCGACGGCGGCCGTTGTCCCGGCTGCAAGACGCGGATTCCGGGCGTGTGGGGATAAAGAGAGGCAACGAGGCAACGAGGCAACAAGGCATGTAGCGGCCGACCCCCGTGTCGGCCGTCCTGTCGCGGCCCGCGCGACCCGTGACTACGAGCGCGAGCCGCCCGAGTTCAGGATCTCCACGAACGGGTTAATGTCGTCGAAGTCTACCTGCCAGTCATGGTTGCAGTCCGCGTTCCGCCAGTTGCAGTTCGGGTACTGAGCCTCGTAACCCTGTTGGCCGCTCAGGGCCAACACAAACGGGTCGATATCGTCGAAATCGACGTCGCCATCGCAGTCCAGGTCGCCGGGCAGCGGATTCGTGCGGTTCAGCAGCACACTGACGTTGTTGCTGTAGTAGTTCGCCACGGCCAGGTCGGCGTCGCCGTCGCCGTCCAGGTCGCCGATCGCGACGGACAACGGCCCGTGGCCCGTGCCATAGAGCACGTCGGCGGCGAACGTGCCGTCCCCCTGGTTCAGCAGCACGCTGACGTTGGCGCTGTTGAAGTTGGCCACGGCCAAGTCGGCGTCGCCGTCGCCGTCCAGGTCGCCGATCGCAACGGAAACCGGCCCGCCGTCCGCGCCGTAGAGCACGTCGGCGGCGAACGTGCCGTCCCCCTGGTTCAGCAGCACGCTGACGTTGTCGCTGTACTCGTTCGCCACGGCCAGGTCGGCGTCGCCGTCGCCGTCCAGGTCGCCGAGCGCGACGGAATACGGCCCGACGCCCGCGCCGTAGGCTACGGCGGCGGCGAACGTGCCGTCCCCCTGGTTCAGCAGCACGCTGACGTTGCCGCTCCAGTAGTTAGCCACGGCCAGGTCGGCGTCGCCGTCGCCGTCCAGGTCGCCGATCGCGAC
>JAGVEP010000072.1 GCA_020058145.1 Phycisphaerae bacterium
AGGCTGGGCAGTCCGTTCGCGCCAGGGCCAGCGGGGTCAGGTCCAGGCGGCAGGCGTAGCGCTCGTCGAGTTCAGCCAGCTTCCGGCGCAGCTCCAGTTTGACAACCTTGACTTTGGCCTCTCGCTGGGCGGAATCCTCCCCGGCGCCGCGGTGCGCTTGTGCCGCGCCGAAGCCCCCGGCCCAGCATCGGCCGCTCCACACGGGCCGGATGACGTTTTCGGTAGGGACGAGGTATAAGTCCCTAGTGGGCACTGGGGGCCGAGTTTTCGGTAGGGACAGTCTCAGCTTCCCCGTCCCGCCCGAGCCCGGTCAGGCACCGACCGAGATACGCTTGCCACGCGGCGAGTTCCTCGTCATGCGCCCCGGGTTGGGATCGAAGAGCGGCGAGTGTTTCGCGAATCAGTGGCTCGGCCGCCTCGAACGCGCCGCGCTCAATCAAGATCGCGACCAGCGTGCGCAGATACCTAATCAACTCCGGACCGCCGTCGGCGGAGACCGTCCGTTGTACGGATACCGCTTTCCGCGCCGCTTCCTCGGCTTCGGCGTAGCGGCCCAGATCGCGCAAGACCGACGCCAGCGCATTCAGGGCGCGGGCCGTAATCGGGTGGTTTTCACCGAACCCGGCTTTGGTGAGAGCATACGCCTCGCGGGCAAACGGCTCAGCCGCCGAGATGTTTCCGCGACTCCAGAGCGTGACGGCCAGATTCAATGCGGCCCCGCCGCGTGTGACTGGGTCGTTCGGCGTATACTGGGTGGCCAGCGCATAAGTCTCGCGCGCCAGGAGTTCTGCGGCCGCAGCATCACCCAGGTCGTCCAAGACGACACCGAGGATGTTCGCCGCGTCGAGCTTGGCCCGCCAACACGTCGGGGGCAGGGTCTGGGCTGCATCCCAGGCCGTTTGGGCGATCTGCCTGGCCTCGTCCAGAGCTCCCCGGGCGCGCAGGCAACTGGCCAGCGCCACCCCGGCCGTGATCGCCCACACGTCGTGCTCGCCGTGCGCGGCCTGCCAGATGCGCAGCGCCGCCCGCATTTGCTCCTCGGCTTGCGCGGAGTCCCCACGATTGAGATACGCCCACCCGAGCGACAAACGCGTACGTGCTTCGGCGTGCGGCTGACCCTGGAAATCCCGCGCGACGCGCGCCGCCAGGAGGTCAACGATCTGGCGGTGATAGTCCCTCCACTCAGCGTCCGGGGGCTGGGTAACGAACGACTGGAAGAAGTTCCCCATCGCCTCCGCGCTGGCGGCCTGGTATTTCGCCTGCGCCGCTTCCTGCGCCGCTTCGTCGGCCGAACGTTTGGCCTCCAGCGTGGCCGCGCGCTGGCCGAAGTAGAGGACGGTCATGCCGACCGCCGACACCGCGGACGTTACGAACAGGGCGGCCAGCAGGGCGGCAGTCAGCTTGTGCCGCGCCACCAGCTTCCGCACCTGGTACGCTGTGCTGGGACGGTGCGCGAGGATTGGCTCCCGCCGCAAGTAACGCCGCAAATCCTCCGCTAGCTCCCCCACGCTCTGGTACCGTGCGGCGAGCTCTTTGGCGAGGGCCTTGTTGATGATCGTCGTCAGGTCCCCGCGGCAGACCGGGTTCAGCCCCCCCAGCCGCCGCTGCGACTGGTCGCGGATGATCCGCGCCGCATCCGTCGGCGACCGCCCGCGGAGGTCGTACGGCAATTGCCCGGACAAAACCTCAAACGCGATCACGCCCAGGGCGTAGATGTCCATGCGCGTGTCCGGCGGCGAAGCGGCATCCCCCAACTGCTCCGGACTCATATACGGCAGCGTCCCGACGAACTGCCCCGTCAGCGAGACTTGTGCCCATTCCCCGCTGTCCGCGTCCAGCATGCGCGCCACCCCGAAGTCCAGCACCTTCGGCTGGCCAAGTGCATCCACCAGGATGTTGTCGGGTTTCAGGTCGCGGTGAATAACGCGGTTCTGGTGCGCGTACTGCACGGCGTCGCACACCTTGACCAGCAGTTCCACCCGATCCGAGACGCTCAAGCCGTTCTGCCGCGCGTAGCTCGTCAGCGTCAGCCCGTCGATGTACTCGGCGACGAAATAGGGCACGCGTCCCTGCGGGAAATCCACGCTGTCCGCTTCGAGGACGCGCTCGATGCCGGGGTGCTGCAACCGCCCGAGGATCCGCACTTCGCGTTCCAGCCGCCGCAGCATGCGCGCCGAGAAAAACCCCGGCCGCACCATCTTCAGCGCCACGCGCCGCTGGGGGTTTGACTGCTCCGCCTCGAACACGACGCCCATCCCCCCTTCGCCGATGCGGCGCACGATCCGGTACGTGCCGATCCACTCGGGGAGGACCTCGTCGTCGGCCGCTTCGGCCAGCAGCGGTGCCAGCCCCGGCGAGCTCAGCACGGGCTCGTCCACCAGCACCTTCGGGCGGGCATCCCCGTTCAGCAGGAACTCAACATCCGCCCGCAACTCCGCGTCCGCCCCGCACACCCGCGCCAGCAATTCCGCCTGCGCCGGCCCGCTCAGCTCACTGGCGTCGAGGAAGATTTCCTTAGCCTGCTGATGCCTGCTCGCCATTCGACCCGTTGCTCCGGTCCAGCGTCGCGCCCAGCCAGGCCCGGGCGGCCTTCCACTCTCGCGATATGGTCTTGCTGCACACTCCCAGCACCTCCCCGACCTCCTCGAAGCTCAGGCCGCCGAAAAAACGCAACTCCACGATCTGCGCCTGCCGGGCATCGAGCACCGCCAGTTTCTGCAGCGCCTCGTCCAGGTCCAGCCACTCGTCCGCGTCGCACGCTACGACCGCGTCCCCCGAGCGCAGCTCGACCCGCTCCCGACCCGCCCCACGCTTCTCGGTCCGCCGCGCGCGGGCGTAGTCGATCAGCAGTTGCCGCAGCGCCTTGGCCGCCACCGCGAAAAAGTGCGCCCGGCCCTCCCAGTTCGTCTCCGGCTCGCTCACCAGCCGCAGGTAAACCTCGTGTACCAGCGACGTGGCGTCGAACGCGAACCCCTCCCGCTCCTGCGCGACGTACCGGCGCGCCAGGGCGCGCAGTTCGTCGTAAACCAGCGGCAGCAGCTCGCCGGCGGCGGTCCCGTCCCCGGCGCGCAGCCGCACCAGGTAGCGGGTCACTTCGTCTTGTGTGGCGGTGGCCATTTCTCCCTGCCTTTGCCAGGGCCGTCCGTAGCGTCGGGCCTCCGAGCCCGACGGCTTGATGTGGCACCGGCATCTTGCCGGTGAAACCACAGGCTGGAAGCCTGTGCCACAGGTTGTGGGATGGGCTCTACGTGCCTGTGCCGGACGGGGCTCTGCGGCGGCTCGATTCCGCGGCCCGTGGCCCGTCCGCCATTGTACCATCGCCCAACCCGGATCGCGGCGTAAGATTTTTCCCGTTTTTTATGTCCACCAGCGGACCTCTTTCTCGCCTTATAAATAGAGAGAGGTCTGGCGACCCACAAACACATTCACGGACTCGCCGGCCGATTTCCCCAAAGCGGTTTTACGCGGACTGTAGCGGCCCGGCTCCGGCTCGGCCGTTGAGAGTGTGCCTGCCGAGGCCCTGCTCGGCGTGAAAGCACGTAGTTTCGCACGACCGGCCGTGAGGTTGGCCGCTACAGGTGACCGGAGAGCGCGAACAGCGCACGGACGCTGGGAGAGGAGTCCCTGGCAGGGGAGTTCCTCGCAAATCGGACAACAAGATGGAAGTAACCACAGAGCCACAGAGCCACAGAGAACACAGAGAGCCAACGACTAGGAAGACCCGCGTGCGAGTTCATCTGCGAAATCTGCGAAATCTGCGGAAGAAGGCAACGAGGCCCCGAGCGCCAGCGAGCGGAAAGGCAACCGCAGAGGCGCAGAGGCCGCAGAGGACACAGAGAACTGACGGCTGAAAGCTGAAAACTGATGACTGAGAGTTGAGTGCTGAATGTCGAGTGCTGCGAGCTACTTCCGAGTGCCCTTCCGTCGCCGGCCCCGCTTGGCCCCATTGAGTGGTTCGATGCGGACGACGTGGATGGGATCGCAGTACGCCAGCCGGTGCGGCATGTCGTCGCGCAGCGGCTCGAGCCCCACGACGACCGTGTGGGGGCTGACCAGCGCGAGTTCGGGATGCCGAACGTCATACTTGCCGCCGTCCGACAGGAAGAGGCGGAACGGCTCGAACGGCTGCTTGCGCAAATGGCTGAGGATTTCGCTGGGACGCATCGCGGGCCTCCGGGGTGATTATACGGCCGCAGCGCGTCACCAGCAACCCGCCGCGGCGGGCGAATCGGAGCCGCGACGCGTAAGCGAGCGGAAAGGCAACCACAGAGGCACAGAGACACAGAGAAGACAAGGCAACGAGGCAACGAGGCAACGGGGGAGCATCGGCGTCTCGCCGGTAGACGAACCCCGAGCCCCGAGCCCCGAAAGGAGGTGTCGAAGGAAGCCCGCACGACGACATTTGCGACGGATATGCGGATTTGTGCATGTTGTGAGCGTGAAGTCAGGCCCGGGGTGACATGGAGGACATGGGCGGCGCCGGCCAACGAGCCCCGAGCGCCAGCGAGCGGGCAACGGTTTTCCGAGCCGCGCGCGTAAGCAAGCGGTGGCTGGCGGCTGAAAGCTGACGGCTGATGGCTGAAAGCTGACGGCTCAGTGCGAGAGACGGGTTGAACATATTTGGACGTTGCGGCTGGCCGAGTGCCGGCCGGAGAGAAATGGAAAACAAGGATCACTTAACAGAGACAGGAGTACAAGTTATGCGCAATTGGAAAAATGCGCTCGTGTTCGTGTTGGCAATTGGGTTTGTGGCCGGCGGCGCCGTAACGCCCGCACGCGGGCAGTGTACCACATGGCTGGATGGGGTTTCCCCGGGCCTGACCGGCCCCGTGTATGCCATGATCCCCTACTACAACGGCGACTTGATCGCCGCCGGGAGCTTCAGCCAGGCTGGCGGCGTTTCGGTCAACAACATCGCAAAGTGGAACGGCACGAGTTGGTCGGCGCTGGGCAGCGGGCTGGGCAGCGGGGGCAACAACAGTGTGTATGCCTTGGCTGTCTGGAACGGCGTCCTGTATGCCGGCGGCAACTTTCTTAACTCCGGCGGCACCACGACGTTCTACATCGCGTATTGGAACGGGTCGTCTTGGTTACCGACGAACGGCGAGCTAAACAACCCCGTGAGGGCGCTGTGCACCTGTAACACTAGTGGCAGCGAGCAACTGTACGCCGGCGGCGAGTTCAACTGGGCCACCAACGGTGGAACAAGTGTACCCGTCAACTACGTGGCGAGATATGACGGCGCTACTTGGTACGGGATCGGCACCTCGCCGAACTTCGGGACGAGCGGCACGGTGTATGCCCTAGTATGCGCCAGCTCCCTGTACATCGGCGGCAACTTCTACTCCGCCGGCAACGTTGCCGGCTTCAACAACATCGCAAAGTGGGGCGGCGGCGGAAATTGTCAGATGGTCGGCACCGGGACGAATGGCCCGGTGTATTCCCTGAACGCCGACAACGGTTGGCCCTACGTGTACGTCGGCGGCGCCTTCAGCACTGCCGGCGGCATTTCCGCGAACAACGTCGCGTTGTGGCAGGGCGACAACCACTGGGAAGCTATGGGCAGCGGGATGAACGGCACCGTGAAGGCCCTGAGGGTGCACTACGGTGTGAACGCCGGCGGCGAATTCACCGCTGCCAGCGGCAGCCCCGCCTCCCACATCGCGAATTGGACCGGGGCGGCTTGGGTCCCGATGCGTAGCGGGACGGACGCCACCGTGAACGCCATGGTTTCCCGCGGCACCGATTTGTGCGTCGGCGGCAACTTCTCGTTCGCCGGCGGGCGACCTGCGGGTCGTTGGGCCCGCTGGGGCGTTGGGGGCGTGGACTCCACTCCCCCGACGGGCGCCACGGCGACGCCGGCGGTCTTTTGCCTCGGCAGCTCGACGAGCCTCCAGGCCACGGGCGGCACCCTGGGCACCGGCGCAGTCGTCGTATGGTACGCCGGCTCGTGCGGCGGCACGTCTGTCGGCACCGGCAACCCCCTCAGCGTCTCGCCGACCGTTCCCACCACGTACTACGCGCGCTACGAAGGCGACTGTAACATCACCAGTTGCAGCCCCGGCGTGTCGGTGACGCTGGGCAGCGCCCCGGTCTTTGGGACGCATCCGCTGGGTGCCACCAAGCACCCAGACGAGTCCGTCACGTTTACCGCGGCAGCGAGCGGCCTGGGAACAATCACCTATAAGTGGCAGAAGAACAACGTAGACATCAGCCCGCCGGCGACCGGGCCGTCGTACACGATCAACCCGATCGCCCCGGGCGACGCGGGCGACTATCGCTGCGTGGCGACTTCCGGCTGCGGAAGCACGAACAGCGACCCGGCCACGCTGACGGTCCTGTCCTGCATCAACCCGGTCCTAACGCTATACAGCGCCGACCAGTGCATCAAGCTGGGTGAGAACCTCGTCGTCCAGGTGAACTTGTCGGGGCCCGAAAGTACGTGTTGGAAGATCCGCGGCGGACAGTTCCGCATCGGGTTTGACGCCGGCGTGCTGTCGCTGGTCAGTGCCGAGCCCGGGGCGCCCACCTGGGGCGAAGAGATCATGGAAATCGGCGGGGCCGGCAACCTCCAGTACGCCGTCGGCTGCCTGCCGCCGCCGAACGATTGTGGCGACGTGCAGGGCACGATGGCGACGCTGACGTTCAGCCCGATCAACAACTACTGCCCGGAGACGCTGGCCAACCTGGTGTACTTCCTGCCCGATCCGAACGGCGAGTGGCCGACGGCGGTCTTTGACTCCAACGACGTCGAGTTCAAGCGGCCGACCAACCTGACGGCCAACGACCTGCCGGCGAGCGTCAAGGTGGACATCGCGCCGCCGACGCTGACCGGCTGCCCGTCGAACATCTCCATTGGGACCGACCCGAACGTGTGTACGGCGGTCGTAAGCTGGATCCCGCCGACGGTCAGCGACAACTGCACAGGTGCGACGCTGACCTCGACGCACAACCCCGGCGATACTTTCCCGAAGGGCACGACCACGGTCACCTACACAGGGACCGACACGTGCGGCAACACCGCGACCTGTTCGTTCACCGTGACGGTCACGGACGACGAGAATCCGGTGATCGCCGGGTGCCCGTCGAACATCACCACCGGCACGCAGGCCCCGCTCTGCTCGGCGGTCGTGAGCTGGACGGCCCCGACGGCAACGGATAACTGCCCCGGCGTGGTGCTGACCTCGACGCACAATCCCGGCGCCACGTTCCCGAAGGGCATCACCACGGTCACGTACACGGCGACGGACGCGGCTGGTCTCACGGCGCTTTGCTCGTTCACCGTCACGGTGAACGACGATGACGCGCCGGTCGTGACCTGCCCGGCGAACCTCAACCTGTTCGCGGGTCTGGATGGCTGCAGCGACACCGATCCGGGTTCGGCAACGGCGCTGGATAACTGCGACGGCGTCTTGACGCCGACTTATGTCCGCAGCGACGGCAAGACGCTGAATGAGCCGTTCTGCGCGCCGGACTCGCCGATCACGATCACGTGGACGGCGACGGATACGGTGCCCAACACCGGGACGTGTACGCAGACGATCACGGTGGCGTACTCCGGCTTCTTTGACATAACGGTCGAGTATGAAGGCGCCGGGCCGCTGCCTGGGGCGTTCGGCGGCACCACGTTCACGCGCTGCATCACGTTCGCGGTTTACCAGGCCGGGGCGCTGATGCAAACTGTTGACCTGCTGATGAACTTCACCGACGGCAGTGCAACGGGTACGTTCACGGTGACCAACGGGCTGTACGACTGCATCACGGCGAAGGACAAGCTCCACACGCTGCGTCGTACGAAGGCCCTGATCGGCGGGAACTACCTCGTCAGCTTCACGGGCGCCGACGCCCTGGTGCCGGGTAACCTGAACGACAACGACTACATCGACATCGTGGACTTTGGTCTGTGGGTCAACCGCTACAGCCTGGCCTTCAGCAAGGACACGACCTGCTCGACGCTGCCGTATCACCCCAACTTCAACGGTGACAACGTCGCGGACGAGCTGGACTACTCGTTCATCCAGATGAACTTCTGGGAGTACAGCGAAGCTCTGTGCGGTCCCCCGCTGCCGGGCGGCCCCGGCGACGGTGGTCCGATCACCCGCATCTCGGTCCGTGACCTGATCGCCCAGGGCTTGGGTGAGCTGGCCATCCTGGACCTGAACGGCGATCGCTACTACGACACGACCGATGTGGCGTTGTGGCTCCAAGGCGTGCGGCCGCTCCAGAAGGCCCACGAGAACTTGTGGGATAGCGAAGAGTCCCCCGCAGTCGCGGATTTCTAACCGTCTGCGCAAAGGTGCCGGGGCCCGGTCGTCTTGAAGTGCCCGCCCCGGCACCTACCCTCCTCCTCACCGGCGGCACGGCCGCACACCGGCCGTGGCGCCGCTAGGACGGGCAACAGGAGCATCGGCGTCTCGCCGGTGAATTCGGATCGTCCGCAGATTACACAGATTGCGCAGAGCAGCGTGGAGAACCCCGGCCCATCTGCGGAAGAAGGCAACGGGGGAGCATCGGCGTCTCGCCGGTAGACAAGGCAACGAGGCAACGAGGCAATGAAACCCGAAACCCGAAACCCGAGCCCCGAGCCCCGAAACCCGAAGGCTGAAGCCGGTCGTTGCTTGCGTCCCCGGAGTCAAGATCGTGTTTGCCAGGAGACAGGGGTCTTGTGCTCGCAAATGGCGCGCCCAAGTCCCCTCTCTCTCTCTCTCCTCCGCTTGGCCCACGTCCGTTGTGGGCA
>JAGVEP010000517.1 GCA_020058145.1 Phycisphaerae bacterium
CGCTGGCCGTGCGCCGAACCCGGCACGTGGTGTCCGAGAACGAGCGCACGCTCGCCGCGGCCGACGCTCTGCGCCGCGACGACTTGGCGACCTTCGGCCGCCTGCTGTACGCCTCGCACGCTTCGCTGCGCGACGACTACGAGGTGTCCTGTCGTGAACTCGACCACCTGGTCGAACTGCTACGCGGCGTACCCGGAGTTCTGGGCGCCCGCATGACCGGCGGCGGCTTCGGCGGGTGCATTGTTGCACTGGCCGACCGCGGCAGCGTGCCCGCGATCGAAAAGCGCCTGCGCTTGGAGTATGACGCCGCCGGCTGCGGTCCGGCCGAGCTGCTGCTGGCCCGCCCGGGCGCGGGCGCGTCCGTCGAATCCGCCTGAAGGAAACAACATGGAAACGGACGCACTGCTGGCCAGACTTAACGCCCACCACAACCTGACGGCGGTCGAAACGCGTGCGCTCTTCGACGCCATCATGGACGGCCACGTCGCAGCTCCGCAGTTGGCCGCTGTGCTCACCGCCCTCGCGGCGAAGGGGGAAACCGTGGACGAAATCGTCGGGGCCGCGCAGGCGATGCGGTCCCGCGCCACGCCGGTACACGTCCCGCACGGCGTCGATGCCATCGACACGTGCGGCACGGGTGGCGATGGCCAGCCGATCTTCAACGTCTCCACCTGCGTCGCGATCGTCGCCGCCGCCGCCGGCGCCACGGTCGCCAAGCATGGCAATCGCAGCAACGTGCGTCCGAGCGGCTCGGCGGAGGTGCTCAGCGCGCTCGGGGTCAATATCGAAGCGGACCTGCCGGTCCTGGAACGTTGCCTGGAGCACTGCCGGGTAGCGTTTCTGTATGCCGTGCGCCTGCATCCGGCGATGAAGCACGCCGCCCCAGTCCGCCGGTCGCTCGGCACCCGGACGATTTTCAACCTGGTCGGGCCGTTGACGAACCCCGCGGGTGTCCGAAGGCAACTTCTGGGTGTCAACCGCCCGGAACTCCTGGCGACGATGAGCGCGGCTCTGCAGCGGCTCGGAGCCAGGCGGGCACTGGTCGTACACGGCTGCGAGGGCCTGTGTGACCTTAGTGTGGCGGGCCCGAGCCGGCTCGCGCGCTGGGATGGACAGCGCGTCAGCTTTGAGGAAGTCGACTGCGGCGTGGTCGAGGCGCGAACCGCCCCGCTCGCGGACCTGTACGTGGCGAGTCCGGAGCAAAGTGCCCAGATAATCCGCGGCGTATTGGACGGGCAGGCGGGTCCGGCACGCGACATGGTCGTTTTCAATGCCGCCGCAGCGCTGTGGGTCGCTGGCTTGGCCGATGATTGGAGCACGGGAGCTCGTTTGGCACGTGCGGCAGTCGACAGCGGGGCCGCGCGGACGACCCTGGGCACTTGGGTTGCCATCTCGCGCGCTGCTCCATGACGGAGGCCGAGGGAATTGCGCGTCGGCTCGGCCCGACGCCTTTTCAACGTCCGATCAAAGCTGGCCCTTGACAGGACAGGGGTCTGTCAAGGGCTGGCGGGCGCCGCGGTGCGCTGCCACACGGGGCCGGGAACGGGCCAGGTCGCTTTTTATCGCATCCCCACCTCAACACCCCTGCTCACCGACACGATGAATCAGATTAGGCCGAGCGGTCTCGGTCCAGATTGGCAACATGGGCATAAACGGGTGCCACATGCCGACTCAGGTCACCCACCGGCGTCAGTATGAACGACGTGTCGTCGATATCGTCATCCAGATGACGGTTGGCGAGGAGTGCGGCGGTCAGGTCGCGCCGCTCAATGGACCGACCTTTCCCGGGCGTCTGACGGACATCAGTGGCGGCGGGGCCTATGCGGTGGCGCCGACGTTTCTGCCGCGCGGCACGCGCGTGGCTCTCGACCTGCCGCCCAACACCCCCCTGCCCGCGGGCCGCGTGTGGTGCTCCGTCGTCAAAACGGCCATGGTTGACCGCGAGCCACGGTATGGCGTGGGCCTGAGCTTTGAGGACACCGAGTGCGAGGTCGTCCGGGCGCTTCGCGGCGCGGTGCGGGAGGGCACCGCATGACGGCTACGCTCGTCCGACCCGCGCAGAATCTGCCCGAGTGGGCGTCGCGCCTCGATCAGGCCGGGCTCGTTGGCGCGGATGTGATCCAGACGGCCTTGCGCGAATGCGGCCACGACGCGCAGCTTGCCGGCACCTGGCTGGTCGAGCACGGCTGCATCAGTCAGCGCGAGCTGGCGCTCACGCAGGCCGAGAGCTTCGGTCTCCCCTTCGTCGAGCCCGGCGACTACCGGATCAACCTGGAGAACCGCAACGTCCTGCCGGAGGAACTCCTGCGGGGGCACCGCGCGTTTCCGCTGTTCGTCATCGACCGAGTCATCACGTTGGCCGTCGCGTGGCCGCTCGAACTACCGGTGCTGGATCAGATTCGGCTGAGCACCGGCCGCGAGGTCGACCAGTGCCTGGCCAGTCCGCGCGAACTGCGCAACCTCGTCGAGTGGGCCTTCGGCGGGTTCCAGCAGCGGGCGGGCTCGCGGCAGGGCGCCGAAGCCATCGCGTGGGACGAGATTCTCAAGGACGTCGCCGACGCCCCGGCCGTCAAGCTGGTCCACGTGCTGCTCGATCAGGCCGCAGCGTCCGACGCGAGCGACATACACATCGACGCGGACGAGCACAAGCTGCGTGTGCGCTTCCGCATCGACGGCTTGCTGCGGGAGGTGCCGGCGCCGCCGAAGGACCTACTGCCCGCGATCGTCTCGCGCATCAAGGTCCTGGCAAACATGGACATTGCCGAGACACGTAAGCCGCAGGACGGGCACTTCAAGTTCGCCGTCGAGCGTCGGGAGATCGACGTGCGCGTCTCGACGCTGCCGTCCGCGAATGGCGAAGCCGTCGTGCTGCGTTTGCTGCACGGGGGTGGGCGGCTGCTCTCGCTCGAAGAGCTGGGCATGGACCCGGCGATGCGGGACGCGTTTGATCGGTTGATTCACCTGCCGCATGGGATGTTGCTGGTGACCGGACCGACCGGCAGCGGCAAGACTACGACCCTGTACTCCGCGCTCACGCGCATCGATCGGGTGCGCCAAAGCCTGATCACGCTCGAAGACCCGGTGGAAATCCGGCTGCCCGGCATGCGGCAGGTCGCGGTTAATCCGAAGGCCGGTTTGACGTTCGCGACCGGCCTGCGGGCCATTCTGCGCCAGGATCCCGACGTAATCATGATTGGCGAGGTGCGCGACCAGGAAACCGCGGAAACGGCGCTCCAAGCCGCCCTCACCGGCCACCTGGTGCTCAGCACGCTGCACACCAACAGCGCCGCGGGGGCGCCGGGCCGCTTGCTGGACATGCGCGTGCCGGACTTTCTGGTCACCTCAGCGCTGGTCGGCGTGCTGGCCCAACGCTTGTGCCGTTGCCTGTGCCGGAATTGTGCCCGCCCGCTGCGGGAAGCCAACGTGTGCTGGGACCTGTTGCCCGCCGGCGCGCGCGAAGCGCTGCACGGTGCCAGCCTGATGGAAGCCGTCGGCTGCAAGCGCTGCGGGCACACGGGTTACGAAGGCCGCGTCGGCATCTATGAGCTGCTGATCCTCACGGACGAAATCCGCCGGGTGGTGCTGAAGCGGGCGGACGAGCGCACGATCGTGAACCTGGCCCGCGAAAACGGGATGCGCCTGCTGAGCGAAGATGGCCTGGCCAAGGTGGCGCGCGGTCAAACGACGTTGCAGGAACTCCTGCGCGTCGCCGGCCGGATCGATGCCGGTCACGGGGCGGTGCCGACCGGCGGACGGCCCGACAGCACGACCTCGGGGGGAGAAACTGGAACCAACCGCGTGCCGCGCCGCGCGGCCGGCGGCTTCGACGTGAACTTGTATGACCAGCTCCTGCGAAACTGGCTGTGGCCGGGCGTCGGCCCCGGCCGGGCGGCGGAGAACTAAGCCGTGCCGATGTTCCTCTACCGAGCCGCGGACCTCGCCGGACGGGTCGTCGACGGCTCGCTTGAAGCCGAGTCCGAGGCCGCCGTCGCGGTCGCCCTGGAACATCGTTCGTTGACGCCGCTGCACTTGCGGCGGGTCAAGTCCCGGCACGTCGCGGTCGCAGGCGTCAACGAACCGACCAAAATTTGCCTGAAGTTGCGGAACCTGTTGGAGTTTACGCGGCAGCTCAAGCTGATGCTCGCCAGCGGCATTACCGTCCTCGCCACGCTCGCGCTGTTGCGTCAGCGGGCGACCGGCGGGTATCAGCGGCTGCTCGACCGTGTGGCCGGCGACATTCAAAGCGGGTCCACGCTATCGGAAGCGCTGGCCGCCCATCCGCGGACCTTCGACCCGTTCTATCTCGGCACGATCCGCGCCGGCGAAGCCGCGGGCGTGCACACCCAGGCCCTCGACGAGTTAATTCGGTACTACGAACGCCGCGCGAAGCTGCGCCGCGAGATTACGGGTGCCTTGACCTATCCGGCCATCGTGGTCGCCGCGCTCATCGGGGCCTGCTTCGTCCTGCTGATCTTCGTGATCCCGCAGTTCCAAACGGTGTTCGCGAGCACGGGCGTAGAGTTGCCGCTGGCGACGCAGATTCTGCTCGCGGTGAGTGCATTCCTGCACGCGCGCGGCTGGTGGGTGCTCGGCGGCGTCCTCGCGCTCGCGACCACGGCCTGGCTGGTTCGACCGCTGCCGCGGGCACGGAGCGCCTTCGGGCACGCGCTCGCGCGGGTCCCGTTCATTGGGCACATCCTCTACCTGAGCAGCGTTGTGCAGTTCAGTCGGATGCTCGCGCTGCTCGAGCACGCCGGCCTCCCGCTCCTCGAATCGCTGCGGGTCGTGACGGAGATGCTCATGCCGGGCCCGGTGCGCACCCTGATCGCTGAGGTGCGCCGGCAAGTGGCCACGGGCACCGCGATCAGCGACGCCGTTGCCGACACCCACGTGCTGCCGCCACTCGTGGAACAGATGATCGTGGTCGGCGAACAAACCGGCCGGATCGACGAGACGCTGTCCGCGGCGGCGGACCACTACGAGGAAGATGTCCGCATCAGAATTTTACGGCTGACGACCGCGCTCGAACCACTCCTGACGATTCTCCTGAGCAGCCTGGTCCTGGGCGTGGCCCTGGCGATCTTTCTGCCCATGTGGCGCATGAACAGCGCGCTGCTCAAGCACTAGTGGAGGACGGCCCGTGTATCTCGATCATTGGTCCCTCGAATTCCCGCCCTTTGAGCCGGTGCCGGACTCGCGTTTCCTGTTTGCGACCGCGGCCCACGAGCAGGCCCTGGCGGCCATCAGCTACGCCGCCTGCGACGGCGGCGAACCGGTGCTCGTCACCGGCGCGCCGGGCTGCGGCAAGACGCTGCTGTTGCGGGCGCTGCGGCGGCAGTTGCCGCAGGCCCAGTACCACGTGGCGTTCGTGCCCGAGGTCGCGTGCTCGCAAATCGGCCTGGCACGCCGAATCGCGTATCACCTGTCGCACACGGTGGCGTCCGAGGTCGAGACCGCCCTGGACATGATCCTCAGCCAGGCCCGCGAAAGCGGCAAGAAAGGCGAGACGATTGTCCTGATGCTCGACGACTGGCCGGCCGACCCGACCCGCTACACGCTGGAAGAGCTGCGCTGGTTGCTCAACATCGATATCGAGGGCAGCCGTCTGGTCGTGCTGCTCACGGGCGAGTCGTATCGTCCGAACCACCGCTGGCCGGCCTGGCTCACGCAGCGGTTGTTGACCACGGCTGAGCTGGGGCCGCTCACACCCGCGCAGGTACCCGCGTACCTCGCGCATCGCCTGCATGTTGCCGCCGCGGCCGGCACGGAAAACTGCCAGCACGAACAGACCTTTACGTCCGAGGCCGCCAGCGAAATCGCCGCCTGGTCCGGGGGCGTCCCGCGGCTCATTAACCGCGCGGCGCACCTGGCGTTGCACGTGGCGTACCTCGATTTGGCCCCCCGGGTGACGGCCGACGCCGTCCACCGGGCCGTGGCGCGCCTGGCCCACACCCC
>JAGVEP010000179.1 GCA_020058145.1 Phycisphaerae bacterium
CGGGCGCGGTCGCCCGCAGGACGGGCGACCGCGCGGCGCGCCGGGGTTCGGCGCTGCGCTACGGCTGCTTCTTGAGCGTCAAGGTCGCATCGGTGCCCTTGATGCCCTTGACCATCTCGAGCGTCTGGTCGTTGGGCCGCCGGACGGCGTAGCCGTAGCTTCTGCCCTTCTTATCGACGAACGTGAGGTGGCCCTTCTCAGCGCACTTCCAGGTGCCGAGGGACTGCTCCACCTTCCCGTCGTAGTTGAGCTCGGCCGTGTAGCTGCCGTCCTGTTGCAGGCGGAGGTCCGCACTGACGAGCTTGCCGGACTGGTCGGCCGGCCGGAGTAGCTTGAACTGATCGCGGGCCATCTCCGGCTGCAGTTCATTGCCGGTCCAGCGGCCGGCCAGGGTGGCGCAGCCGGACAAGCCGACCACGGCGCCCAGACACAGCAACCCACCGAAAACTCGGTGCCAGCCGACTCTGCGTGTGACGTTCATGAGGTCTGTCCTTTCGATGTGCAGGTTCGCGCCTTAGGAGCGGGCAGGGCGGATCGCGGCGGTCTGTGACTCGCCCCGCCTGCTGCGCTCAGATCGACAGCCGTCGACCCTGGATAACGCGGACCAGTACGGCGACGAGCGCCACCACCAACAGGATGTGGACGAACCCACTCATCGTGTACGACGTAATCATCCCGAGCAACCACATCAACATGAGTATTACGGCAATAGTCCAAAGCATGGTGTTGTTCCTTTTCGTGAGTGCGGCTACGGAGCCACAACCTTCACAGTGAATTCCACCGAGGTCGGCTCCCCGGTTTCCGGTGTCCCCTTCACATAGACGCGATACTCGCCGAGGGCGGCGTTCTTGGCCGCGGTAATCCGGAGTTGCACATCGGGTTTATCGCTGGCCTTGACCACAGCCTTCAGCGGGTCGACGCTGATGCCCTTGGATGGCTTGATTTCCAGCTTCACGTCCCGCTTGAAGAGCTCGCCCCGCTGGAGGGACACGGCGACGGTTTGGACTTCGCCCTGTTTGATCTCCGGGGCGGTGGTCGGGACGATGATTTTGAAGCCCTCATCCTGGGCCATGCCGCCGCCGCGGGGACTGGTCGATTGGCAGCCCAAGACGGCCGCCACAGCCAACGTCATCACGATCGTAATTGCAGTTTTCATCTTTTTTCCTTTTCTAAGAGTGCACTTTGTTCGCGAACCGCAGCCGTCGCGTACGTGGCGGCGGGGTCATTTGGCGCCGACGGTGATCTTGAACTCCGTTTCCGTCGGCTCGCCTTTGTCCGGCGTGCCTTTTACCAGGATCTTGTGCTCGCCGATCGGCGCATCCTTGGCGACGGTGACCTTCAACTGCACGTCGCCCTTGTCGCCCGGCTCCACCGTCGCGCCGCTGGGCTCAACCTGGATACCGGCGGGCGCTTTCACCTCCAGTTTGACCCGTTGCTTGAACCCGGCGCCGCGTTCCAGCGTCAGCTTCACGGTCTGCAGCTCGCCCTGCTTGACGGCCGTGGCCATGACCGGGACGGCGATCTTGAACGTGTCGTTCCCGGCTCGGCCGCCTTCTTCGCTGCTCTTGGTGCAGCCTGAGAGGGCTGCGGCCGCAATTAACGTCCCGACGACTACCCTGATCATCTTGAGTCTCCTTTGAATAACGAGTAACAGATCATTTCTTCTTGCTGCGCTCGAGCTTTAGCTCGTATTTCTTTTCTGGCCCTTCGGCGGTCACCTTCCTACTCTACTTCTCCGCGCATCCGGAACCCATGGCGAACTCCACGCACGCGGGCGAACACGACGATCGGGACGAGAACTGGCTCATCGCTTAATCTCGATGACTTGTTTGTCCTTGTCCCAGAAGCTCTCGTGGCAGCTTATCCTGCTCCCGCCGAGCAGCCACACGAGGAGAATGATCACTAGAATTCCCCCGATGATGCCGACCCAGTTCTTGTTCACGTTCGTTCTCTTTCGTTCAACTGGACCTGTACGCCGAGACAAACCGAATCACGGCTGGACCACGATCGACTAACTGGTTCGATTCAGAACCGGAGGCGCATCGAGCACTTTAACCAGTTTGTCGTTGCCTTTCAAGTCTGCTCCTTCACTTTCTCGACATGGGTGATCAAAGGCGTCCCATGAGCGCCAGGATGAGTATGATGAGCAAGACCAATCCAAGCCCGCCGCTTGGGTAATAACCCCAGTTCTTGCTGTGCGGCCACCTGGGCACAGCACCCAGGAGCATCAGGATCAAGACCACGATCAGGATAGTGGTAAGCACTTCCGCTCTCCTTTCAGAGAAGGCCCGCGTGCAAAGAGCGGAGTCATGTGTCGTTTCTCGTTCATTCGCGGTGGAGTCATGACTTCCGGGCTCCCACTACGATCAACACGACTCCGCCGGCCAGCGCGATGCCTCCCAGGATCGGCGACAGCGGCACACTCTTCTTGGTGTCAGCCGAAACGTTGACCGGCCCAACGTCAACCAGCGTCTCGCGCTGCGTGTAACTGAATTGTGGCCAGATGAGGGCCGCCGCGCCGAGCAAGACAAGCACGACTCCGATGGCTATAAGTGGTGTGCGGCGCATGGTTCGTTTCCTTGTAGGATTGTCGAAAAGCTCTGCTTCTCGGACCGTAGCAGGAGCGGCTGAATCAGCAGGCCGATCTGGTGCTGGGCGGCCGCCAGCGTCGAAACAACATGGGCGGCCGCGCCACAACCGATGCGCTCCTGTGCCTTGGTCAGGTCACCTTGTGCATCCCACAGTCCCACGACCAGGGGCACGTCCGGAAAGCGCACGCGCAAACGTTTGTATACGTGCCGCGCGTGCATCACAGCGGCGGGCGGCGTGGCGGAAATGCACACCACATTGGCTTTGTGCTGTTCGACCAGATCACTCATCTCGCTGACAAAAGCCGCCACCGAAACCACATGCACGCGGCATTCCCGCGTCTCCAACAATTGCGCCAGCATCATTCCGGCGACCTCATCCGCCTCATCGTGCGCGGGCAGACAGAGAACGCACAGCCGCGACGAGTCGGTCAAACGAGCGCGACTGGGATGTCCGTCTGCCTTGGTCGTTTCCGCGGCAGCCTCCTTGGTCTGCATGGCCTGGTGGCGCTCACCCAGTTCCTCAATCGACTCCCGCAAGCTCTGGAAGATGAACTTGTGTCGGCCCTCATCGAGCCCACCGCGATGCCATTGGGTTTCGGCCAGGGCCAAAGCCGGGACTAGCACCGTGTCGTAGACATCGACAAGGGGTCGGTGCTCAAGGTCATTCAGGACCAATTCGGCCGCCTCTTCCTGATCTCCCGCCAGAAGCCGCTGATAAACGCGCGTCTTGAGCTCAAAGACCGGTTCGTTGCCCAGCAGCGTGTCCAGGAAGGACAGTTGCGGAACGTGCTTGCCGATCACCAGCAGGCACACGGTCAACGGGGTCGCGACGAGCAGTCCTATAGGTCCCCATAACCAGGTCCAGAAGACAGCGGCTACCAGGATGGCCGCGGAGGACACACCAGTGTTCTTTCCAAAGACCCAGGGCTCCACGACGTTGCCGACGAAAAGCTCCAGCGCCACAAACAGCCCGAACGTCAGGAGAGGCGCTACCCAGCTCGTCGAGATGGCCATGGACAGGCCCAGCGGTGCCGCCGCGGCGCTCCACGCGCCGATGTATGGAATAAACCTCAAGGCGGTGGCCAAGATCCCCCACAGAACGGCGTTGGGAACGCCGATAAAGTACAGCCCGATGGCGATCGGAAGGCCGAAAGTGATGTTGATGAGCAATTGCGTCAGGAGAAAGCGGCTGACCCGCGTGGCCGCGTCTTCCAGCGTCTGCGTGGTCACTGTCACGTGACCGCCCCCAATCAGACGAATGAAGCGATCGCGCAGGTCCTCGCGCCGGATCAGGAAGAACACCACCAGCACGATGACGATGCCGGTCGAGCCCATCACCACGAACATCGAGCCGAACGTGCCGCCAATAACTTGCAGGGGGCTTGGTGGCGCGAGGACCACGCGAACCGGCTGGGGCCGTTCCTCGCGCACCTGGGGCTCGTCGGTCGGCTCTGATGGCGGCACACTCTCGCCAACGTCCCCGGCTGTCTTTCTGATCTTGCTCAGCGCAGCGCTGAAGTAGTCGTTGACCGCCTGCAGTTTTGTTTGAATGTTCTTCTGGTACTCGGGTATTCTGGGGGCCAGGTCGATCATCTGAACCGCCGCCGCCCATCCGCCTGTGCCCAGCAGCGTGAAAGTCAGGACGGCCGCAACCAACACGGACGGGATGCGACCCAGCTTCTGCCGCTCTAACCAGCCACACACGGGAGCCAGAAGGAAGCTCAGCAACACAGCCAGCGTCAATGGAATCAGAACGCCCTTGGCCAGGTAAAGAACTGTCATCACGCCGGCGAGCGACGCCAGCGTCAACATCCACGACGACTTGGCGAAATGGTCGGAGTTGCTCATGCGGTTCTCTACGCGGTTCGTACGATTCGCCGGGTCTATGCGGCCGGGCCTGGCGGGGCCGTCAATCAGCGTTTGATCTCGATGACCTGTTTGTTCTTGTCCCAGAAGCTTTCGCGGCAGCTTATTTTGCTCCCGCCCAGCAGCCACACCAGGAGAATGACCACCAGAACTGCACCGATGATGCTGACCACAGTTTTGTTCATGTTCATTTACCTTCGTTCAAGGCACTCTAACTGCGCCATAGCCACAAACGACACCGGACGCCTGTGCGTTTCAATCGACTCCGCTTTCGGACACGACCGCAGCGGCCGAGTCGCCGGACGATGGCGGGTCGCCCCCTGCCTCGCCCTGGGCGGCATCCCGCGGAGCGAGCCAACTCTGCAGCAGAGGTTGCAGGACGGCCGCCAGGACCGTTCCGGCGATTGAGAACAGGAGTGATTTTGTCGTACGCGGCGAATCCTGCTCCCGACCGGCGGGTGGCGCTTCTGCTGCTGAGCCCGGGGCCGTCTGCTCTGTCCTGCGAATTCTCTGGCGCGCGGCGGGCGTTAACACGGCGCCCACCACAACGCCAGCGGCGACCGCCGAACCGGTCAGGATCCACGGATGCCGCGCAGCGCAGGCGCGCACGCCAGCCATTGTCGTCAGGGTTTCCTGCATGTCGCACAACTTGCGGCCGATTGCCGTTTTGGCATCCGCCGCGCGCTCCGCCAGAAAGTCGTGCTCACTCATGCTCGACGACAGGCGCTGGCTCTCAGTCGTGCATATCGCGCCCGAATCGGGCCCGCTGTTGGGCATGTCGTGTCTCATACTTTTCAACCGTCCTTTTCCGAGCGGCGCTTTTTCGCATCCAGGCGGCGCAGGAGATTCCCATTCCGACGCCGACCAGCGCCAGAACGCCCGTCGTCAGAGCGCCGATCCACGCTTGACCGCCAAACCGTGCGCCCACACCTTGCGAGATGCCGCTCAGCACGAACCAACTCGCCATGACGACAAGTCCCGCGACCGCGACGAATCCCAGCGCAACCAGCACAAGCTGGCCGATCGCATTCCGCACGGAGCACTTGACGCTATCGGTCCTGGCGGCCACATAGTACGAAACGTATTCTCGCAACTCCTGAAACTGCCTGAGCAGGAGCTTCAGCCCTTCACGTTCCGTCAGCTCCTGCTGTGCGGTATCCGCCGGAGCATCCGTCTTCGACCCGTCTTCCGCCGCGCCAGGCGCGGCATCGTCCCCATTGAAACGATGCTCCGCCGCGGGCTGCCCCCGCACCGGATGTCGATCATGTGGTGCACTTCTCATGACAATGCTCGCGAGTCCTGGGCCGCGGTTAGCGACGCAGCCAGAAGCGGCCGAACACCAGGCCGGCGCCCGCCGCGATCAATATGGACTTGAGCGGGTGCTCCCGAACGTACTGCGCGAAACTGCGTTCGACCTGCTGAACTTGGTCTTGCCCCTCCCTCGCGCAGTCAGCGGCGCCGGCGTGCAACCGCTCGACCTTCTCCTGCGCCGTTTCGCGGACGGTACGGCCCGATTTCTGATGATCTCGGGGCACCGTCCGCGCCTGCTTAGCTCCGGCGACGGGTTTATTGACGTTTACCATGATCTACCTCACCTTTCACATGCTGTGTGTCGTTCTATCTCGAGACGCCTGCTCATCTGCTGCTCTGATGCCAGATCTCATCGCATGGCTTGCAAACCGACGGCAGCGGTCAGCGACGCATCCAGAAGCCACCGAGCAACATTCCAACGCCCGCCGCTATTAACACGGACTTGAGCGGTTGTTGCCGGACGAACTCCTCGAAGCTGCGCTCCACTTGCTGTGCTTTGTCTCGCCCCTCTTCACAGAATTCGGAGGCGCTCGTGCGCAGTTGCTCGACCTTCTCCTGGGCCATTTCCCGGGCCAGGCCGCCGAGTTCCTGAATATCCTGCGTCACGGTCCGCGTTTTTCTGCCAAGCCGACCGTTCGCATGTCGTTCAGATGGCGGGCGAGTAGCCTTTCCGTTTCGTTTGATTGGGACAGGTTCATTGATGGCATCCATGATGTTCCTTTCACAAGTTCATGTGCGGTCTGAATTCGCATGGCCTCTTCATGATCCGATTTCACTGCGTCCCTGGGTCGGATCGCCGGACGTTTCGACTGCGATCGTGGCCGTGCCGATCCGGGAAACTCCCTTCTTCGGCTCGGCCTTCCGCGCCCCAGGCCGGGGCTCGCTTTGTGTTGTCTACGGTTTTCCGGGGCGCTCGCGTTTGTCCATCGACTTTCTCGGCTTGGGCTCGACCTTGGGATCTGGCTTGGGGGGCTCAGGTCTCTGCGGAGGAGCGTCGTCCTTGCCGAGCTCCGCGACTGGCTTCGCCACAATCGGAGACCTGCGAAGTGTCACTCTAGTCGGCCCGCGTTCCTTGGGAGGTTTCTCGGCTGGCGTATCCGCCGCCGTGGTTTCCCGCTTGTGCCGCTCCTCGCGGAATATCTGGACCTCTTTTCCACGCTGCGTAAGCTTCTGTCGCTCTTCCTGGTCCAGCGGCTGAAATCGCAACCGACTGTCTTTGTTCCTGGCCAGTTGGTCAAGTGACGTGGCCACTACGAGGCTCCGGTCTCTCGACTTCACGTCGCTCGTGCTGAAGCTGATCTGGGCCGCCAGTGTGCGCCGGGGTCGGGCGTCTTCGTTGTCGCGCCGGAAGCTGAAGTTCGCCTCCACGCGGCGGCCCCACTCAGGATCCTGCCGGTTCCGCCAGCGTTGCTCCGCGTAAATCGGGTCGTAGCCCCGTTGGCCGGAGTGGAACGAAAACGAAGCGTAGAACCCGGCGTCGTGGTAGTTGGCAGCGTAGTAGTCACCGAAGTAGTAGTGGTGGTAGCGCGGTCGCAAGAAGAGATGGTCGCTGAACACCGCCAGATCGATTACGGTCACAGGCGAGTAGTGGAAGTGTGGCCGCGTGTATACGCCCGCAGCGAAATAGACCGGGGCGAACAGCACCCCACGACGGTCGACCGAGTAATCCCAGTAGCCATCGACGAAAACGTAACCGCGCGGTGCCCAGACGTAATGGGCCGGGGTCCAATCCCAATCCGTCCGCACGGTCACCCAGTAACCGGGCCGCCAGGCGTAGCGGCCCTGATGCCAAACCCAGGAGCCGGGTATCCAACTGTGGTCCGCCGAGGGCGAGGGCAGGTTGGGGCCGACTTCGACCGTCTCAGGCGGCTCGGGCAGGTATTCAATCTCGCGCGCCTCGGAATCGGCCCAGTACCCGGGCGTCCACTGAAAACCGCGCGCCGCTCGCCCCCAATACCCGGAGACCCACTCGCGCCCCGGCGGCAGGGCACGCCACACGCCGCTGACCCACAGGAAATCGTCTCGCTCGTCATCCCAGGCCCAGTAGCCGGGAATCCAGTCGACGTTCGTCCCCGCCGGCCGCTGTTCGGGCGGCAACTCCTCGATGGACTCCGGCGGCGCTTTGCTCACGACGATGCCCGACTCGGGATCGAAAGTCACGGTTTCAGCAAAGGCCTCATGCACCGGCCCGCGCGTGAGCACTTCCACCCCTTCCTCGACGTCCTTGCGGCTGTCCTGTGCGGCAATAGCCTTGCCCCAGCCGAATCCTGTGCCAATGGTCACGAATGCCGTGACCACGCACAATTGGAAGACATGGCGTACGTTCATGATCTGTCTCCTACGCAGTGCGTCGTTTCACCGCCGCCAGCGGCGACGGACTCACGTCGCCGTTGCGCGCCAGGTTCTCGAGCACTTGGGCCACTTCGGCCAGCCGAAATGGCTTCGCGAAGACTGTGGCCGCGCCCAAGTCGCGGAGCTTCGCCTCGCTGTAGTTGCCGAGGTATCCACTCATAAAGCAGCAGCGAATCTGCGGGGTAATTTTTCGGAGTGCCGCCAACGTCTGGGGGCCGTCGAGGCCCGGCATGCGCACGTCCAGCAGGACCACGTCGATGGTCTCGCAGTGGTGGCGGTACAGTTCCAGCGCTTCCTGGCCGTCGGCCGCCAGCCAGACGGAGAACCCCTCCTGCTGCAGCTTGTCGTTCAGCACGTCGCGCACGTCCGCCTCATCATCGGCGACGAGCACGCCGTGCTGCCGTGGACTTGTGTGGAGCACTGCCGGTGACATCTTAGAGTCTCCGTTCGTGGGACTGATCCCCTGGCCCCGCCAAGACCGCGACGCACCGCGTCGGCCGCGAGGGCAAGTGCACGTGCAATCGGGCGCGTGGCTTTCTCGCGCCTGTGACGAGCAACATGACGCCGAATGCGTGGCACACGTTTTCGAGCACGCTGCTGGCGCACGGCGCGATGAGCAGGATCGGGACGTGGGCCGTGGCGGGGTCGCGCCGCAGTTGAATGAGCACGTAACGCACGTCCACCCCCGCGACGATGTGATCCGAGAACAACCAGGTCAGGCGGGTCGCGGTGGGCCGCCGCCAACGCGTCCATCCCGTCGTCGGCTGTAAGAACCTCAAATCCGGCCTGCCGCAGCCGCCCGCCCGCCCAGCGCTGGACGCGCTGGTCCTTCGCGACGACGAGGGCGAACCCCGCGGAACCTCCGGACCGAACGGTCGGGGAGCGGGGACTTGGCGCAGCGTTATCCGGCGTGTGCCATGCCATCGTCATGTCGATGCTCCTCACGTTCTTCACCAAAGCTGGACGCAGTTCGCGACTCAGCAGCCGAGTTCATGATTTCCATCTCAACAGCGCCACTGTTGCTTCCTGCGGTACCAACCCTGGGACCACAAACGGGTCCACCGCCGAGCCTGGTCCTGGCGCCGTCCATCGCACTCCCATGCCCAGGGGGGAAGGACCTCCGGGAGCCGGTTGGCTCCCTAAGCCGGGAGTCCCGGAGGCCTTGTCCTGGTGCTCACTGTGAAGCCTTGCCTTACGGATTGTCCGCGCCACCCTCCATCGGTCCGTCCCAGTACGGCTGGATGCCGTAGTACACGTATGTCTCCGTCGCCCAGCGCCGATCAACCAGGTTGGGCCAGTTGTCCTTGCTGAAGCTGACGGTGTCCGTGAGCTGTTCCTTGTCGGCGCTCAACACGAAGTGCTGGGCGTCGCTGTTGAGACTGAGGGCGTTCCAGGGGATCGCAAAGAGCTTGTCGCGGAACGATAGGATGCCGTACAGAACCCGGCCACTATCGGGATCGATGGCCAGATCGCTGAGCTTGCCGACATCGTCGGTCTGCGTGCTGCGAACCTTCTTGCCGCATAGATCGCTGGTCTTCTGCCAGGCCGTTGCGCGCAGGTTCCAGCGGTCGCGGTAGTTGTCGGGTGTCCCACCGCTGCTGTCGGCCGCCAATTGCACGCCGCCGGTTTGCGACAGCCAGTACGGCGTTTGGTCGTAGTATTTATAGGTGGTCGTCCCGAACTGCTCGTCCGCAAAATTCGGCCAGCGGTCCTTGGCAAACCCAGGGGCGTTCGTCAAACGGTCCTTCTCAACGTTCAGGACGAACGCCTTGCGGTCGCCCGAGAGTCGCATAGATGGCCACGGAATGGCAAACAGCTTGTCGCCCATCCCAAGCAGGCCGCCGAACGACAGCACGCCATAGAGGATGCGCCCGGAATTGGCATCGGCGACAACGTCCTCAATCTGGCCCAGGTCCTCGCCGGCGGCATTGGTTACTTTCTTGCCCTTGAGGTCGGTGGCTTTCTGCCAGCGCCGCGCCATGGCGAAGTCAGCGCTGTTGGTTGCGCTGCCGCTCGGCACCAGACCGATGAACCTCAGCGTGTCCATGTCGCGCTCGCTGATGACCTTTCCGCTCTGCGTGTTCACGGTCGCTTCGACGAGGCGATTGTCCCCGACGAGGAGCGTCACCACGCAAACCGCGTCGGTGTCGGCGCCACGACAGCATTCGGCCCGTACCGCGCGTCCCTTGCAGTGCTTTTCGGCCGCGCTGATGCTGTCGGCGAGCGAGTGCTTGGCGTTCTTGACCAGCGCTGCAACCTGCGGCGTGGTCATACTGGACGCCGTGCCGCTCTGGGTGGTCTCGCGGCCGCGGTCGCTGGGCTTGTTCGATTGCGCGAGCGCCAGCCCGCCGAGCCCCAGCGCAGCGGCGGTCGCCGTCGCTACGATGCTCCAGTGTCTGATCATTACGTTGCTCCTCATTGTGTTGGTCCTTCGGCCGTCCGTGGCACGGCAACGTGCCGTGCGTTCACGCGCCTCGTTTACATCAGTCGCTTCTGCTCACCGGGTCCGCTCGCGTTCCAGGTTTCCGCGGGAATGCTGCGGGCGAGCAGATACACGTGTACCACGGTGCCGGTCGTGAACACCGCCACCACCGTTCCCGTGGCCAGCTCGACTTCCGCGGCCGCCTCATGCACCTCCACGCCGGTGATGCGCTTGATCTCCTGCCGCAGCGCGTCGGAGGCGCTGGCAAACAGTTCCCGGTGAAACTCCTGCACCTGAGCGGCGCCGGCCGGGCTCTTAGCCAGGACCTTCTCGGCCGGCGACAAGGCCCCGTGCACCGTGACCACGAGCGTGCCTTCGCTCTGGACCACGGTTACCGACTTGGGCACGACGCCCGTCCGCTGCTGCTCAAAAACGCCGGCCGCCTGGGCGATCTGCTGGGCCATGGTTGCGTGGGGCTTGTCCATCGGGTTCGTCCTTCGCGGTCGCGACGACCGCGCCGCGGCACGTCAGAAAAACAAAAAAAGCCGACGTGGTCGAACACCCGGAGGTACTCGATCACGTCGGCTTACTCATTAGCGGGCCACCCGGCACGGCCGGGCTGCCCCTTATTTA
>JAGVEP010000147.1 GCA_020058145.1 Phycisphaerae bacterium
CTGTCGGGCGACGGCCGGTAACCCGCCGCAAAAGTGCGTGAATTCGACCCGCCGCGCCGTGGCCCCCCCGGCGCGGCGGGTTTTTTGCGCGGCGGGCAGTGCACTGCGGAGCTTTGCATCCCCGTGGCCGGCCGTTTTGATTTACCTGTTTGCGAGCCAGACGAGCAGCACTGCCGCGCCGAGCACGGCGCGGTAGATCGCAAAGGGCGTGAAGCGGTACCGCCGTACGTAGCCCATGAACGCCGCGACCACGATGAGCGCCACGACAAACGCGACGGCCGATCCCACGAGTATCAACCCGGCGTTCGCGGCGTTCAGCTCCGCACGGTGCGACCAGAGCGTCTTCCCCGCCGCCGCCAGCATGGTCGGAATGGCCAGATAGAACGAAAACTCGGTGGCGACCCGCGGCGTCAGCCCCAGGACCATGCCGCCCATGATGGTGGCGCCGGCGCGCGACACGCCCGGCCACATCGCAAGGCATTGGATCACCCCGATGAGGAACGCTTGCTGGATCGAGACGTGCTCGAGGTCCTGCGGCACGTTGCGGCGGAATTTCCGGTCGATGAACTCCATGATGACCGCGCCGACGAGCAGCGCGCCCGCGACGGCGACCGAGCTGTTCTCCAGCGGATCGAGGAGTTTCTTGAACAGCAGCGCGAGCACGACGGTCGGCAGCATCGCCGCCGCCAGCTTGGTCAGCAGGTGCTCCTCCCAGAAGCGTGTGCGGGGTCGAAACGTCCGTTTCCACAAATCCCGCCAGAAATACAGCACGACCGCCAGAATGGCGGCAAACTGGCTAACCCAGAGCAGCACGCTCCAGGGCGGCTGGTCGCCATCGACGTGCAGCACGTGCTCGGTCAGGATCAGATGCCCGGTGCTGGAGACCGGCAAGAACTCAGTCAAGCCTTCGACGATGCCGAGCACGATCGCGTTGATTACATCCATGGAGGACTCAGGGCTCAGAGGACCAGGTTCATGGGTTCAGGGTTCAGACAGGCGGGCGCCCAGCCAGATCGCCGCCGGCGTCAGGCGCCAGATCAACTGTCCGACGATGTTCGCGTAGGCACCGGCGAACAGGTCGTCCGTCAGAATGCCCCAACCCGCCGGCAGACGCTCCGCCTGCCGTGCGGGCGGCGGCTTCACGACGTCAAACGCGCGGAACAGGAAGAACTGCCCGCCGACGAGGCACAGCCAGCTCCAGAGGTCCGTGTGCGCAGCGAGTGGCAGCAGCAGCAGCGCGACCCACTGCCCGGCGAATTCGTCCAACACGAATTGCTTGGGGTCGGACCGGCCAAACCGCGCGATGGCCCAGCCGCCCCAGCGCACCGAGAGCCAGCTCGCCAGCACAATCCCGGCAACCGTCAGGCCCGTGCCGACCACGCGCGGCCACGGCGTGAGACCCGCTGCAAACCAGATCGGCACGTAGAGGAAGATGGAAAAGAGCGAACCCCACGTCCCGGACGCCAGCGGCGCAAAGCCGCTGCCGAGCACGGTGATGCACGCCACTTTCAGCGCGTCGCCCCGTCGCTTCAACTGGAACGACTCCCTTCCGACGGCGGCGCCGCAGCGGGTGGCGCGCCGAGCGCGGCACCGGTGAGCAGAAACGCCCGCGCCCGGTGTACGTACGAGACCGCGGACAGAGCGGTGAAAACGACCGTCAGCCACACGCACGCGGTCCGCACGGGCGTGAGCGCGTCGAGTTGCCACGCCAGATGGGCAAGGATGACGCAGACCGTGCCCGACTGGATGAACATCTTGAGCTTGCCCACCCACAACGCCCCAAACTCCTGCCCCTCGGCCTCCGCATGGCTGCGTACGGCCGACACGAGCAACTCGCGCGTCAGGATGACGATCACCATCCACGGGTGGACGCCGGTGAGATTCAGATTGTGCCCAGCATCCCAAAAATGCGGGCTAGCGAACAGCAAGAACGCCCCGCAGACCATGACTTTGTCGACCACGGGGTCGAGGATGCGGCCGAACGAGGTCACCGACCGCAACATGCGGGCGACGAGCCCGTCGAGCACGTCTCCGAGCGCCGCTACCAGAAACACCCAGAATCCGACCTGGAGCAGCCAGCGCTGCTCGGGCAGATGTGCGGCCTCGAAGCACGACAGCAGGGCCACGAAGAGGACCACGAGGACCAGCCGGGCGAGAGTAATCTGGTTGGGCAGATTGATGCGCATGCACACGGATTCCGGGTTTCGACGAGGCAGTCTAGCATGGGCGTGAGCGTCGCGAAACTCTGCGCGCCATGACCGCGGCGGACGTGTCGCCCGCTCTTGCCGCACCCGCACCGCTCGGCCATGATGAAGTCCATGAAAACAACCGACGTCTTGAGCCGACGGGAGGCACTGCGGCTTGGGGCCGCCAGCCTCGCCTGTGCGGCCGCCGGTTGCACCCGACCGGCACGCACGGGTAACTCGGAGTCGGCGGCGCACGATCAACCGACCAGCCCGCGATCGCAACCGGCCACGGCCCCCGCCGTCGGCGAGCCGCTGTTTCGCATCTCCCTGGCGGAATGGTCGTTACACCGCGCGCTATTCGGTGGGCAGCTAAACCATCTCGATTTCGCCCGGATGGCGAAGAACGAATACGGGCTCGAGGCCGTCGAGTACGTCAATTCGTTCTTCAAAGACAAAGCCCGCGACGCCGCCTATCTCAAGGAGATGAAACAGCGGGCCGACGACGCCGGCGTCCGCAGCCTGCTCATCATGTGCGACGGCGAGGGTGCCCTCGGCGATGCCGACGACGGAAAACGCCAGGAGACGGTCGAAAACCACTACCGCTGGGTCGAGGCCGCCAAGTTCCTCGGCTGCCACTCCATCCGCGTCAACGCCCAGAGCAGCGGCTCAGACGACGAGCAGCAACGCCTGGCCGCCGACGGCTTGCGGCGGCTGACCGAATTCGGGGCCCAGCACGGTCTGAACGTCATTGTCGAGAACCACGGCGGGCTGTCGTCCAACGGGGCGTGGCTCGCCGGCGTCATCCGCAAGGTGGATCACCCGCGCTGCGGCACGCTGCCCGACTTCGGCAATTTCACGGTCGGCGAGGGTAAGCAGTACGACCGCTACCAGGGCGTCGCCGAGATGATGCCTTTTGCCAAGGCCGTAAGCGCGAAATCTCACGTCTTTGACGCGGAGGGCAACGAAGCGGAAATCGACTATCGCCGAATGCTGACGATCGTCCTGGCCGCCGGCTACCACGGCCACCTCGGCATCGAATACGAGGGCGACCAACTCAGCGAGCCGGACGGCATTCGTGCGACCAAGCGGCTGCTGGAGAAGGTGCGTGGGGAGCATCGGCGTCTCGCCGGTGCGAACCGCTCACGAACGGCGATTCGCACGATGCAGTTCTTCTGAATCACTGTGCCAGCGCTGGCCTAGTCCCCGGCGCATGGCCGGCAGCACGGCGCGCCCCAGGCCGATGGACAGCGCCCCCTTGAGCAAATCACCCAGCACGAACGGATAGAACCCCAGCTCCAACGTTGCCTGCCAGCCAACGAAAACAGGTGGCTGTCCCGAATGGCATTAACTTAAGCTGCATCTTGTTTTCTCCGCAAGGCTTTACGCAGCGCGGCGCGCGGCTGGGTCATGAGCGGGTATCCC
>JAGVEP010000073.1 GCA_020058145.1 Phycisphaerae bacterium
AGGCGCGAGCCTGGGGTCCGCGCAGCGCGCTCCGCGGAAAACCCCACGCTGGCGCGTGGGGCTCGGACAGGCGGCTCGCCGCGCGGGGCGGCTACCACACTATTGGACTACACCCGAGGTAGTCAAGCTACCACAGGGGGCGCTTGCGTGCCAACGCCCCGCCCCTAGAATGGCGCGCCGCTATCCAAACCGGCCCATGTGCCCGGAGGATCTGTCCGACAATGGCGAGCGACCCCAACGTGGTGACCATCGTTTCCGGACTGCCGCGGTCTGGAACGTCCATGATGATGAGGATGATCGACGCGGGCGGCGTCGCGGCACTGACCGACAACATCCGCCGTGCCGATGAGGACAATCCCCGCGGCTACTTCGAGTACGAGCCCGTCAAAAAGACCAAGGAGGACCCCTCGTGGCTCGACCACGCGGGTGGGCGGGTCGTCAAGATGGTCTACCGCCTGCTCTATGATCTGCCGCCGGGCCGGGAGTACCGCGTGATCTTCATGCGGCGGAATCTCGAGGAGGTCGTATCTTCGCAGGACGTGATGCTGGGCCGGCGCGGACGGCAGAGCGACGGCCTGAGCAAGGAGAAGCTGGTCGGACTTTTCGAGCAGCAACTGACCGAGTTCGACGCGTGGGTCGCGCGGCACCCGAACTTCAAGGTGCTCTACGTCAGCTATAACGACACGCTGCAACATCCCGCTGCGACCGTGCAAGCCGTGAATACGTTCCTCGGCGGCCGCCTGGACGTGGCCGGCATGTCGCGGGTTATCGAGCCGGACCTGTATCGCCAGCGGTCCGCGGGCAGCGAATAGAGGAAATGTGCCGGCCGGGACGGGGGGTCGGCCGTGAAGCTGAGGAGTAGCAACATGCCGTATGAAACACCCCCCCTGCCGTATGCCTACGATGCTCTGGAGCCGCACCTCGACGCGCGCACCGTGGAAATCCACCACGACAAGCACCACGTTGCGTACACAACCAACTGCAACAAGGCGCTCGAGCAGCACCCGCAGATTGCGGCCCAGCCCATTGAGCAGGTGCTACGGACGCTGGACAAGGTCCCGGCGGAAATCCGCCCAGCCGTGATTAACCACGGCGGCGGTCACTACCACCATGCGTTCTTCTGGAACATCATGGGGCCAGGCAAGGGCGGCGTGCCCAAAGGTCCGCTCGCTGACGACATCAAGAAGACGTTCGGCAGCTTCGACGCGTTCAAGGACCAGTTCTCGAAGTGCGCGCTAGGCCGCTTCGCGAGCGGCTGGGCTTGGCTGTGCCGGGGGCCGGACGGCCAGTTGCACATCTGCGACACGCCCAACCAGGACTCGCCGCTGTCGAAGGCTCATACCCCCCTGCTGACCATCGACGTGTGGGAGCACGCCTACTACCTCAAGTATCAGAACCGCCGGGCGGATTGGATCGCCGCGTGGTGGAACCTGGTGAATTGGGACGCGGTGGCGGATTTGTACGCGGCGGCACGGCGGTAGCGTACGCGTTCACGCCGCTGGTGTCTTTTCAGAGCGCGAAGCACGAGCGTAGCGCCTAATTAAAAACTGCACATAAGCCGGGTGGAGTGGGCGTCTCGCCGGGTGGAGTGGGCGTCTCGCCCGCGCCGCGGGCGGCCAAGATGGCCACCCCACCCATGCGCTGATAATCGTGAGGCAGTACGCTAGCGAGCGCGTGTCGCCGGCGCCTGGGGCTCGGAGAGCGAACTCTCCGCCACAGGAATCTCGAACATCCCGCTATCATCTTTGGCGAACGTGGATATAATGTCCGCGGTTGGTTTGTCGAAGTGGGCCGTACGCGACGGTTTCGTTTCCGCCCCGCGCTGCCTTGCTCGCCCTCCCACCTTCTCGGCCGGAACAGCGGCCGCTTTCACACGCGACCCTGAAAGAAAAACTGTGGGTCCTATTCGCTCTCAGAAGGAGAGACACGTGGGTAGAAAACTGTATGTCGGCAACCTGGGCTACGACGTCTCGAGCGCGGACCTGCAACAGATCTTCGGTCCGCACGGCGCCGTGCAGAGTGCTCAGGTCATCGACGACCGCATCACGGGCAAGAGCAAGGGCTTCGGCTTCGTCGAGATGGGCTCTGACGAGGAGGCCCGCAAGGCGATCGCTGCTCTCAATGGCCAGGACTACAAAGGCCGCGCCTTGACCGTCAACGAAGCCAAGCCCCGCGAGAGCCGTGGCGGGTTCGGCGGTGGTGGTGGCGGTGGTGGCGGTGGTGGTGGCGGCGGCGGCCGGGGCGGTTACGGCGGGAGGCGCTAGCCCAACCGTCGGGCGTGAAAACCGCGGCACCCAGAAACTGAGCCTGCCGACACGCTGCCCCCCGGGCAGGCGTCGGCAGGCTCGGCCGCGACGCTGTCTGATGATCGCGCCGCGGGGATACGTGAGGGACAGGAGAGCGCAATGCCCCCCGGGAAACAAGGTATACCGAAGCTCTGGCGGGTGCAGGGTAAGGCCACAGATGGTCTGATCGTCACGCTCGGCCGCTTCGACACGCAGGAGCAGGCCGATGTGGAGGCCCAACGCCTGATCGCGGAAGCGGCGTACCGGGACATTGTCGTTCAAGCGATTATTCCCCCGCCCCAGCCGGAGGGCGCGGCGGGCGCACCCTTTATTCCAGGTAGGTCTCTGCCGCCCCGCGCGAAGAGCTGAGCGGAAAGACGCCGCCGGGAGGTTGACCCCGCTGCCGCCACGGGGATACTGTGCAATACCGCCACTGGGCCGGTGAATACTCCACCGTGTGGTTTGGAGGCGTGTCATGTCGCTCGCGCGCATAGGTCGTTACGTGCTGATGGGCTCGTTGCTGCTCGGTTGGTCGGCGGCGCTAGCCTGGGGACAACAGGCTGCCCCCACACAACCAGCCTCGCAGCCGGCCACGGACACCGGGCAGCGCAAACCGATCACGGCCCGCGTGCTCGAACTGCACGGCGACGTGAAACACGCCGCGCTCGAGGCGGAAGACTGGCAGGATTGTCGCCTGGACGACGAATACGGCGAGCAAACGGTGATCCAGACCGGCCTGCGCTCGTCCATCAAGCTCCAAATCGGGGCCGACGACACGTACACCGCGGTGGTGATCGAATCGGCCAGCCGGACCGTGCTCAGCGAGCTGAACCAGACTGCGGACACGAAGCACGTGCGCATCGGTGTCGGGTATGGGCGGATGCGGGCCGGCGTGGCCGAGGGCGGCCTCAAAAGCGACTTCGTCGTGGATAGCCCGGTGGCCACGCTCTCGAAGCGCGGCACCTGGGATTTCGGCCTGTTCTACGAGCGGGCGACCGACCGCTTCGAGATCTTCCTGCTCGACCAGGGACTCGTCGACGCCTTCAGCAAGGTCTCCGGACTGCGCCGCGAAGTGCTGCCGCAACAGGTCGTGACGCAGGTCATGCGGCGGTGGCTGGACGAAGCGCAGATGCGGCGTAACGTCGCGATTCCGGATATCCTCGGCCAAGGCGACATCGAGGTGGCGTTCAACACCCTCGCGCAGAGCGGGTTGCGCGTGCTCAATCCCGAGGGCGGGCAAACGGTGCTCGTCGACCTGTCAACACCGGCCGCGCGCGACCATTTCGCAGAACTCGTGCAGCGCAGCATGACGATGCCGACGGCCGTACCGCGCGGCACGCTGACGCCGAAGGAAGGCTTCTTCGGCACGGGGCGCGGCGACGAGTTGATCCCGATCGTGATTGAGGCGACTTCGCCGATGGCCCAGAAAGGGCTCGCCCAGCCCGGCAAGTACACGTTTCGACGTCAAGCGCTCGACAACTGGATGGCGCAGCGCGGCGCGTCCCCGCGGCAGTAGGGCGGACTCTGCCCGCCGAGGCACTATGCCGCTCAAATTCACCAAAATGCACGGGCTCGGCAACGACTACGTGCTCGTGAGCCTATTCGACCAGCAGGTTGCGGACCCGGCGTCACTCGCCCGCGCGATCAGCGACCGGCATCGCGGCGTTGGCAGCGACGGGCTGATTTTCGTCGCCCCGCCGACGGCTGCGGGCGCCCACGTGCGGATGAGCATGTACAACGCCGACGGTTCGCGGGCCCAGATGTGCGGCAACGGGGTCCGCTGCCTCGCGAAGCTCGCCTACGAACGCGGTCTGGCACGCGAAAACTCGCTGCACGTGCAGACCGACCGCGGCATCTTGACGCTCGACCTCGTGCTCGACGCGAACCGCCGCGTCACCGAAGTCCGGGTTGACATGGGTGAACCGATCCTCGACCCGCGGCGAATACCGGTGGGGCTCGCGGGCGAGCGTATTGTGGCGCACCCGCTGGAATGCGGTGCCCACACGCTTTACATGACCTGCGCGTCGCTGGGCAATCCGCACGCGGTTTTCTTCGTACCCGACCTGTCTGGCGTGCCGCTCAACGACTGGGGGCCGCGGCTGGAAGCTCACCCCCTGTTCCCGGAACGTATAAACGTGCATTTCGTGCAGGTCGGGCGGCGAGACTTCGTGCGGATGATAACGTGGGAGCGCGGCGCCGGGCCGACCCAAGCCTGCGGCACCGGCGCCTCGGCCGTCTGCGTCGCGGGCGTGCTCAATGATGTCACGGACCGGTCCATCGCGGCGGAGCTGCCCGGCGGCGTCCTGCAACTCGCCTGGGACGAGGCCACGAACCACGTCTTCATGACCGGTCCGGCGGTCGAGGTCTTTTCGGGGGAGTGGCCCCCGTAGGGTGGGCACTGCCCACCATTCTCGCTCGTATTCGGTGGCCGCGTGTCGCTATAGTGGGGAAAGACAATACGGCCGGGCGGGGTTCGGCGGTTGGCCGGAACACGCGGGGCAGTTGGGCATTTCGATGACCGAGGACGCAGTCACGGCGTGTGCCGCGGTGTTCAGTCCGTCGTGTGCGGAAGACGCGACAGGAGGACATGAGATGAAAACCGTCTTTCGCGTTTCGACGTTGATTTGGGCCGGAATTGTCCTCGGCGGTCTGGCCGGCGCGCCCGTCAGCGCGCAGGACGCGGGGGCGATCGTTGGGTGGGGAGTTCAGGTCGTTGTGCCCCAGTTTGAGCTGACCGACCTCGTCGCCATCGCGGCGCGGGGGGCACACGGCCTGGGCCTGAAGGCCTTCTTCGGCGACCTGAACTGCGACGGCGTCGTCAACTTCGACGACATCAACCCGTTCGTGTCCGCCCTCGGCGCCGACCCGCTGGCCTGGAACCTCGCGCATCCACGGTGCCACTGGCTCAACGCCGACTGCAACGCCGACAGCGTCGTGAATTTCGACGACATCGACGCCTTCGTGGCGCTCCTCAGCGGCGGGTGAACCGACGATCCGCCCTGCGCGGAAGCCCATCAGAACACGAAGCGCCAGCGAGTGAGACCAGGAGGACGCACTCGCTGGCGCTTCGTGTTCCGAA
>JAGVEP010000091.1 GCA_020058145.1 Phycisphaerae bacterium
CGCTGGCCGTCGAGCCGAAAGTCCTGCTGCTCGACGAGCCGTTCGGCGCGCTCGACGCCCAGGTGCGCCAGGAACTGCGCCGCTGGCTGCGCCGCCTGCACAACGAAATCAACATCACGGGCGTGCTGGTGACACACGACCAGGAGGAAGCGCTCGAGGTCGCCGACCGCGTGGTCGTGATGAACGCCGGGCGGATCGAGCAGATCGGCACGCCGGAAGAGGTCTTTCATCATCCCGCGAGCGAGTTTGTGCTGCACTTTCTGGGGCACGTGAACGTGTTTCACGGGCGGGTCGAAGGCAGCAAGGCCTTTTTCGGCGGCGTGGAGATGGACTATCCGGACGGACCGCCCACGGGGCCGCTGGAGGCGCGCGGCTTCGTTCGTCCGCACGACCTGGAGATCACCACCGAACCGGGCGAACAGACGCTGCTCGAAGGCACGATCACGCGTGTCAACGTGGCGGGTCCGCAGGTGAAAATCGAGCTGCTCAGCGGGGGCGGCGAGTTGTGCCACGTGGAAATGACGCAGGAGCGGTACCGCGCACTGGCCGTTGGGCAGGGCCAACGCGTCTTCGTGCGGCCGCGACAGATCAAGGTGTTTGTCGAGAAGCAGCCCACGGTGGGTGGGTCGGCGGTAGGGTGAGAGGCGGAAACGCGGCGACTCAGGAGCAGCAGTCTGGGGACTCGGACGATGCGCGGCAGGCGCAGCACGCCTGATAAAACGTGCGGAAGGGACGTTTGGCGGGAAGATGGCCAAGGTGATCATGCGCGCACACCCCCCCTTTGGCGACCTTGGTTATTGGGACCAAAAAAGCAACGAGGCAACACGACAGGCGCGAGCAGCGAATGGCGAGTAGCGAGTTACAGAGCGGCTCCATGTGTTGAAGTATGAGCGAGGAACGGATGGAGTGGTAAGGGGGCGAAAGAATTGGCGGCGGCTGGTGGAGATGCGCGGTACTGAGCGGAGTTTGCTGCATGATTGGGGTGGGATGATCCGCTACAATGGTTCGGACACGAACGAGGACCGATCATGCTCGGACGCTCGGGCCATCTGAACGGATCGCGTGACAACGGCGCGGCTGCCGTTGTGGATGATGGCTACGCGCCCCTGATCTGCAGCGCGACGCCCAAGCCGCTTGCGGGTGTTCCGCACCCGATTCCCTATCAAGGGAGCAAGCGGCAACTGGCCCACTATATCGTGAGCCTTTTTCCTGCTGGAACAGACCGGCTTGTCGAACCGTTCGCAGGTTCTGCCGCCATCTCGCTCGCGGCCGGGCACATGAAGCGTGCGAAGCGTTGGACGATCAATGACCTACACCGGCCCTTGATTGACCTTTGGACCGAGATCGTCCGCAACCCGGACGACATCAGCGACAGATACGAGCAGACTTGGAAAGCTCAACTCGGCGATGAGCGGGCGCACTATGACCGCGTGCGGGACCGCTTCAACGCGCACCACCGGCCCGAGGACTTCCTGTACCTTCTCGCGCGCTGCGTCAAAGCCGCGATCCGCTACAACTCTCGCGGCGAGTTCAACAACAGCCCTGACAATCGACGGCTTGGGGCCGCTCCTGACACGATGCGGCGGCACATCATGGGTGCGTCCGCCCTGCTCAAGGGCAAATGCTCTCTGTCGTCGGTGGACTACCGAGAAGTCTTGGAATCCGCCAAACCCGGCGACCTTGTGTACATGGACCCGCCGTACCAAGGCGTCGTGGACACCCACAACCACCGCTACCGGCACGGCATTTCCTTCGCTGAGTTTGTGGCCGCACTCGAAGCCTTGCGCTGCAAGGGCATAGCCTTCATCGTCAGTTACGACGGGCGCACAGGCACCAAGCGTTTCGGTCGTCCACTGCCGGCGTCGCTGGGGCTTACCCACGTCGAGATTCCCGCTGGGCGCTCCACGCAGGCCACTTTGCTCGGCCGCGATGACAGCACGTTCGAGTCCTTATACCTTTCGCCTGAAATCACGGCGGACGAGCGGCAGTTGCGGCACGGCCCGCGCGCCCACGCGGCGACGGCGTCTCTCTTCGCGGAGTCCGTCTGATGCCCGGGAAGCTGTCGAAGGCTGCCCGTGAAGCTCTGGATGCGGTGACCGGCAAGCGCGCCCGAATCGTCATTGAACACATCCTCAAGCACGGCTCCATCACCACCGACGACCTCAAAGAGAAATACGGCTACGACCACCCGCCCCGCGCGATCAAGGATGTCTCGGACCAGGGCATCCCGCTGGTGAAGGCGATGGTCCGCAAGGATGACGGCAAGCGCATGGCGGAGTACCGCTTTGGCGACCTAAAGAACAGCACTGCCGGGAGAATAGGCGGGCGTGCCAACTTCGCCAAAGCCTTCAAGGAAGCCCTCGTCGCGGAGTACGGCTTCCGCTGCTGCCTCTGCAACGCTGCGCTTGAGCCTCGCTACCTCCAGATCGACCATCGCATCCCGTATGCCGTCGCTGGCGACGGCGTAACAGCGACGCTCGACGTGAAAGACTACATGCTCGTGTGCGGCTCCTGCAACCGCGCCAAGTCGTGGTCGTGCGAGCACTGCCCGAATGGGCTTGTCGGCAAAGACCCCAAGGTGTGCGCCGCGTGCTACTGGGCCAACCCGCTGAAATACACGCACGTCGCCACGCAGGATATCCGCCGCCTCGATCTCGTTTGGACCGGCGAGGAGGTGCCCGACTATGACGCCGCGAAGGCCAAGGCCGGGCCGGAAGATCAGGCCATGCCCAGGTTCGTGAAGGACGCAGTCCGGCGGGCCCTGAGGGGCCCTACACCTGATTTGCCAGATCTACGCGGCTGACGCGGGTCTTCCGTGGTTTTCGAACTTGGCTTCACGGACCCCCAAGCGCGCCGAAGAAGAAGGGGAGCAAACGCAAGTAGACACAGCCGCGCATCGGAAACTGCACCGCCACCGTCGCCGCCAGCACCTCAAACCACGGCGCCCTTTTTCCCGGCGTGTTAGGCCCAGCGGAGCATGTACACCGGCGTCCTGCCCCCATCGGCGGCGCGGAACTCGGCGCGGACGGTCGGGCGGGTGGTCATGGTCAGGAACGACAGCGCGGTGGGGTCTGTCGGCGCGGGCGGGTCCGCGTTGCTGGGTGTCACCCACGTCCCAGCCGAGCACCCGCCAGAACGGGTCCATGTAATCTTGCCGGACGGTCGCTTCTTTGGTCTCCGGTGTCAGGGGGCGCCCAAACCCAGCCACTTGGCGGCGCCTGAAAACCAGCCACCTTGAGGAAGGAGAAGTTCGCCGTACACCGCGTCTGGCGGGTGGTCC
>JAGVEP010000071.1 GCA_020058145.1 Phycisphaerae bacterium
CGATATTGCAGTCCGGGAACGCGACTTGATAGCCCGCCGGGTCGCTAAGCGCCAGCACGAACGGGGTGATGTCGTCGAAATTCACCACGCCATCGCAGTTGAGGTCGCCGAGAATGAACGCCGGCAGACCAAAGCTACCGCTGGGATTGACGTTTTGAGCGTAGATACTGCCGCCGTCGGTGCGCCCGTCGGACCAGGTCAACAACGCCATGCCGGAGGGCGTCGTCGTTACGTCCAGCCGCGATTTGCTGCTCAATAGCGAGCAGGCCTGGAGCGGCGAGCCGGGCCAGACGAAGTCGCCGAAGCCGTCGACACGCATGGCCAGAACATGGGCCGAGCCGGACTGGTCGAAACAGAAGACCATAGCACCGTCCGCGCATAGCACGGCGCTGACGAAGGCGTTTTGCTGACTGCTCAGCGGAATGAGGGCCCTACCGCTGTCCGTCCACTGCCGCGTGCCGGCATTCGGCGAGAATTTCTGGCCGTAGAGGCCCCATTGAGTCTGGGCTGAGTTGCTTTCCGTCCAGAACAGAAATGTCTCGGCGCTGACCGTGTTGTACAACACGCACGGCGACATCCGGATCCGGTTGGCCAGCGTCGAGGCGGCCACGCCGTTGTGGGGGTACACCTCGCTGCCAAGATAGTTCACGTGCTGGAAATAGCAGTTCCGCGCCCCGCTGGTCTCATACCAGCCGAACACCGCGCCGCCCTGCCCGTCGGTCACGAACGTGGGGAAATAGCCGAACTGGACCGACCCGCCGTCGTAGACGATGACCGGCGACGCTCCCCACAGCAGCGCCCCGCTCGGGGAGACTTTCTGCGCGTACAAGTACTTGTTGCTGTAGAAATTGCCGATCTGGTGTACCCACAGCACGATCACGGCGCCGTCGTCCGAGCCAATGATATAGCTGAAATAATAAGCTCCGGTCGGCGGAATCAGCCGGACGGCCGGCGTCCATTGCGGCACCCCAGAGGTGTCGAGCTTGCGCAGGACGACGCTGCCGTTCTGCGACCAGCCAACCACGTAGTTCCCGTCCGAGGTAACGGCCACTTGCGGGGAGGCCACGTACTCTGTCGTATTCGTGAGCAGGACACCGGCGGGCCCCCATAGCAGCGTCCCATTCGGGGCGATCTTATTGGCCCCGATCTGGTCGCTGCCGCTGCGGTCGTCGTTGTAGACCAGGATGGCGTTGCCGTCGCCGTCGACGGCCAGACCGTAGTCCGTCGTGGAGGAGTAGGACCGGTTGGCGATGAGAATCCCGTTGTGCGGCCACTGCTCATAGCCCCGCGAATCGAGGCGCTGCAGGTATACGTCGTAGCCGCCCGAAAAGTTATCGAACCAACTGATGTAGCAGCCGCCGTCGGATGTGCTGACGACCTTAGGCTGCACCTGGTCGTTCGCGCGATTGCCGATGGCGAGGTTCAGCGCGGGATTTGACGACCATTGGGCACTCGCACTGGCGACGAGCAGCGTGAGAGCGCACGAGAGAATGCACGTTCGGCGGAGATTTTGCGTGATCATCTTTCACTCCTTGCGTGAGGTTTCAGGGCATGTCGGGCACCCCTATCCATCCCGTACAGTATACTGCGTGGTCAGGCGCGGATCAACGCGGCCGGTGCCCTGGACGCACCGCCTGGCGGCGCGGAACGCCCCGCCCACCGTCCCCCCTTCCAGGGAGGACCATAGGGGGGTTATGGCGCACGCGCACCGCCGCCGCTGCCCTCAGCGTGTAGGGATGGGCATCGCCACCGATCCGAGCCGCGCCCGTCGGAACACGAAGCGCAAGCGAGTGCGCCGGGCCGCGGACGCCGCTTCCTGACGGGCGCGGCTCTGAATGGTGCTCCGAGTGGGCTCGTGCGCTCAACCGGCGCTGAGGAGGGCCACGAAGGCATTGATGTCGTCGAAATCGACGCCGCCGCTCTGGTCGCAGTCGGCGTTGAGCCGGTGGCAACTCGGGAAAGCCGCCTGGTACCCCTCTTGGCCGCTCAAGGCCAGCACAAACGCGTTAATGTCATCGAAGTTGACGACGCCGTCGCAGTTCAGGTCGCCGTAGAAGGCCTTCAGCCCCAGGCTGTGGTACCCGCCCCCCGCGACGGCGACGAAGCCGCTGTTGGGCGCCGGGACGTTGCATTGGCCCTCGTAGTTCCGTCCCCACGCCACGAGCGAGCCGTCGGCCTTCAGGCCCAGGCTGTGGTACCAGCCCCCCGCGACGGCGACGAAGCCGCTGTTGGGCGCCGGGACGGTGCCTAGGCCGTACCCGGTGTATCCCCACGGCACGATCGATCTGTCGGCCTTCAGGCCCAGGCTGTGGTACCCGCCCCCCGCGACAGCCACGAAGCCGCTGTTGGGTGCCGGGACGTTGCATTGGCCCTGGACGTTGTATTCCCACGCCACGATCGAGCCGTCGGCCTTCAGGCCCAGGCTGTGGTACACGCCCGCCGCGACTGCGACGAAGCCGCTGTTGGGCGCCGGGACGTTGCATTGGCCCTCGTAGTTCCGTCCCCACGCCACGATCGAGCCGTTGGCCTTCAGGCCGAGGCTGTGGCCCCCGCCCCCCGCGACGGCGACGAAGCCGCTGTTGGGCGCCGGGACGTTGCATTGGCCGTAGTCGTTGTTTCCCCACGCCACGATCGAGCCGTCGTCCTTCAGGCCGAGGCTGTGGTACTCGCCGGGCGCGACAGCGACGAAGCCGCTGTTGGGCGCCGGGACGTTGCATTGGCCGTACTGGTTGTATCCCCACGCCACGATCGAGCCGTCGGCCTTCAGGCCTAGGCTGTGGAAGTAGCCCGCCGCGACGGCGACGAAGCCGCTGTTGGGCACCGGGACGTTGCACTGGCCGTAGTTGTTGCTTTCCCACGCCAGGATCGAGCCGGGGTCCTGCGCCACGACCACCGAGTTCACAAGCAACCCGGACGCGATCGCGCAGACAATCGTTGTTACGCTCGTTCTCATAATGCTCCATCCTCCTATGGGCTGCGCCGGAAGGTCCGCGCCGCACGCCGCTCGTGCGACCGTACCTCCGAACCGCGGCCCCATAACCTGCCGCTGGCGGGGAGCGCCGTAGCGCTCTTGTGAGCTCTGGCTCGAACTCCCCGCCGCAGCGGTCATTGTACCACCAGAGGCGGCACCGCCGGTAGTAAATTCTATGTTTTGCGAGCCCAGCGGTGCGGGTCAAGCTCGTAGCTGGACGGCGTAGAGTGCTTTCGGACCTTCGAGCCTGCCTGTGCCCCGGCAGACAGGCCTGCCGCATGCGATGAAAACGCCGTCACACGCGACCCGCCTGCAGACGGGCAGGCCGAGACCGCGGAACGCGGCGCCGCCATCATGTGCGGCTGGTGCGAGATTCCCATCTCGCACCCTCCGAAGCGGGATTCCCATCCCGCGAGACCGACGGAGCGGCTGGTGCGAGATTCCCATCTCGCACCCTCCGAAGCGGGATTCCCATCCCGCGAGACCGACGGAGCGGTTTCCGCGGCCAGCGGGTGCGAGAAAGGATTCTCGCACCAGCGGCTGAGCAGGCGTTCGGCGGCTGCCCCCGAGCGGGAAGAGCCCGCCGGGCCTCTCTCCTCTTCTCTGCGTCCTCTGGGCTCTTTGCGTCTCTGCGGTTTCGTCTCCGCGGAGCGATCAGTCCCCGCTCAGCAGCGCGACAAACGGATTGATGTCGTCGAAATCCACTAGCCCGTTGCTGTCCACGTCGGCGTTCAGCCAGCGGCAGCGCGGGTAGGCCGCGAAGTAGGTGTCAGTGCCGCTCATGGCCACCACAAACGGGTTGATGTCATCAAAATCCACCAGACCGTCGCAGTTCGTGTCGCCCGGCATGCGCGACGGCTCGGTCGGCACGTGCATCATGATGCAGTGCATCGCGCCGGCGGACCCAATGATGCCCGAGTTGTCGATCTGCTGGATGGTGTAGCCGGGGAATACCGCCTGATACGTCGCCAGCGCCGTCGCGTCCTGGCTCACGTTGAACTTCGAGATGAAGACGCGATTGTTCAGGACCACAGCGTTCGTGTACGTGTAGTGCGTGCCGCCGCTATTCCAGCCCGGTGTACGGTACACAGTGTAGCCGCGTGAGACCAGGTTCGCGACCGCGGCCTCGGTAATCGTGTAGGGCTGGCCGGTCGATTGTGCGTACTGGCCAATGATGATCTTGTTGTCCCCGACCTCCTGCATCCACATATCGATGTGCTGCGTGGAGTCGAAGCTCGTTGGAAACCCCGTGTAGATCGTCAGATTCGCACCCTCGTAGGCGTGGAAAAGGTCCTTGATCTGCTGGGCGGTATAGCCGGCGTTCTCGTTCTGGATCAGCGTGCTCATAAACGCGTCCTGATTCCAGAAGGAGTGGTAGTTCCCGCCGCCGTGCGTCAGGCCCAACTCGTAGACCGTCTCGCCCCATTGACCACCGAGATAGCCGGTGAGGGCGTTGTCATTGGGACGCGGACGATTGTAGTTGTGGTGTACCATGGCCCGGGTGCCGTTTACGAAGACGAAGCGCGGGCCGTAGTCGCGAATCCAGACCGTGTCCAGGTAGCGGATAATGAACTGCACACGGCTCATGTTGGCCCCCGCGGCCGTAAGCGTGTTGGTGGCACTGGTCCGCGTGGCCGTATCCGGCACGACGATCCAGACCGTGACCGGCGGGCTGTCGTTCGTGGCCGCCACGGTCATCTGCGTGAGGATCGTGGTATAGGATCGCCAGGACAGCAGCATTCCGTCCATCGGCTCGTACTCCGCCGGCGTAACGACGAAACCGGTCGGCGGCGTGTCCGGCGGCGTAAAAGGCAGCGGTAGATCGCGCTCGGCCTCCGTCAGGAACGCCGGGAGCGTCGACTCCGGAGCGGGGCCCGCGCTTGGTGCCTGTAGCGGCTGGCTCTGGGCCAGCCCCGGAATGGCGAGCGAGAACACGAACAGCAAAGCAAGTACGGCGGAGATGGTGTGTTTCACGATAGAGATCCTTCTTTCGCCTCGTTCAGCACGCCACGCCTCAGCGCGGAGCGGGTGTGCTCGGGGCTAGTCCGAGAACTGGAACTACGCCCGACACACGTATTTTACGCCCGTCCGGCGGGAAACGGAAGCCTGTTTCCGCGAAACTCCTGGCGCTTGACAGCCGGGACGGTGGGCCTAGAATCCTCCCGCTTGTTCGCACGAGGAATTGCCCTGCGCCCGCGGATTGTGTGCAGGATGCCGGCAGCCTCCGCTTGCGCAACGGGTCCCCTAATGAATTTTGACCGGGACGCGGGCGGCCGGCCGTCTGAGACGGAAAACCGCGGGAGGAGCTAAGCGTGATCGAAGTTCGCAACCTCAGTAAGTACTTTGGCAGCCGGTGTGCCGTGAACGGCATCTCGTTCACCGTCGAGCCCGACACGATCGTCGGTTTCCTCGGCCCCAACGGCGCCGGTAAAACGACCGCGATTCGCATCCTGACCGGTTACATGCCCCCCACGTCGGGCACGGCCAAGGTTGCCGGGTATGATGTGTTCGCCGAATCGCTCGCCGTGCGCCGCGTCGTCGGCTACCTGCCGGAATCGAATCCGCTGTATCCGGAGATGCGGGTCCGCGAATACCTGCACTTCCGCGGCAAGCTGCGCGGCATGGACCGGCCGCAGCGCGCGGCGGCGATCGCCCGCGTGGTGGAACGCTGCTGGTTGAACGAGGCCATCGACCGGCCGATCGGGCAACTTTCCAAGGGTTATCGGCAACGCGTGGGCTTGGCTGACGCCCTGCTGCACAGCCCGAAGGTGCTGATTCTGGACGAGCCGACCGTGGGTCTGGACCCCTCGCAGGTGCGTGAGACGCGGTCGCTGCTCCGCGAGCTCGCGATGGACCACCCGATTCTGTTCTCCAGCCACACGCTTTCCGAGGTCCAGGCGATCTGCCATCGGATTCTCATCATTCACGAGGGGCGGATCATTGCGTCCGGAACCGTGGACGAGCTGACCAGCCAACTTAGCGACCAGCGCCGCGTCTGCGCCGAAATCAAAGGCCCGCAGCAAGAGGTCGTCGGGGCCGTGCAGAAGCTGGACGGCGTGGTCGGCGTCAACGCGACGCCCGACGGCTCCTGGACGCGGCTGAATATCACCGCCCGCGGCAACGTGCCGGGTGCGGTAGCTGATTTAGCTCTGGCGCGCGGCTGGGCGGTGCGCGAACTGCGGCAGGAGACGGCGTCGCTCGAGGATTTCTTCGTGAAGGCGATTGTCGACGCGCGGAAGTAGGGTGGGCAATGCCCACCATTCCGCGGGGTGGTGGGCGGTGCCCACCCTACGCGGATCGCCACGCGGCGGGCAGAGCCCGCCCTACACAGGAGGTGACATGCGAACGACCTGTGCCATCATGCAGCGTGAGCTACTCTCGCTGTTCTGTTCGCCGATCGGCTATATCGTGCTCGCCGGCTTCTGGCTGGTGACGGGTGCGATGGCGGTATTCAACGCCGACGCGTTCGGGCCGGGCAAACCCGCGACGCTGCGCGACATCTTCATGTGGACCCCCTTCGTGCTCACCATCATCATCCCGGCCATGAGCATGCGGACGATTTCTGAGGAGTACCGTAGCGGGACGTTCGAGACACTCATGACCGCGCCGGTCTCCGACGGCCAGGTCGTGCTGGGCAAGTTCCTGGCGACGCTGGTGTTCTACGGCATGATGATCGCCGGCACGCTCATCTACCCCATCCTGATGGAGGTCTTTGGCAATCCCGACTGGGGTGAGGTGCTCGCTCTCTACGTCGGACTGATCCTGCTCGGCGTGACGTTCACCGCGTTCAGCATGTTCGCCAGCAGCCTGACGCGGGACCAGGCGGTGGCGTGGATTCTCGGCGCGATGCCGCTCATGCTCCTGGTGCTCTCCGTCTACAACCTCGCCCGCGTGCTCGAGGGCTGGCAACGCGAGGTGATTCAGCAAGTCAACATCATGGGCCGCTTCAGCGCGTTCGCCCGCGGGCAGCTCGCCACGGACGACGTCGTCTTCTTCCTCGCCTCGGCGGCCCTGTTCCTGTTCCTGACGGTCAAAGTGGTGGAGTCGCGGCGATGGCGGTAAATGGAATGGACGCTCCCCGACGCCGAGTCGTTTTCGGCTTTAACGTATTCGCGCAGGCCGTCCTGGCGATCGCGGTCCTCGTGCTGGCGGTCTGGGCGGCGGACAGGTTCAAATTCGCGGCGGACATGACCGGGGCCGGGCGCAACAGCCTGAGCAGCCGCACAGTGCAACTGCTGCGCGCGCTCCCGGCGGATGTCCGCATCACCGCGGTCTTCCCGGAGCCTGACAAGCGCGACACGCTGGGTCAGAAACGCCGGCGACAGATTCAGGACCTGCTCGATCTGTACCAGTCGGCGGGTGGGGCGCACGTCGGCACGGCGCTGCTCGACCCGACGCAGCAAAAAGCCCAGACCGACAAACTACTCCAGCGCCTGCTCGAGTTACCGGCGTACAAGGACGAGGCCAAGCCGCACCAGGAGGCCCTCGCGAAGTTCGCCTCGCTGAGTGAACAGATCAAGTCGCTCACGGCGGACGAGGCCAAGCGGCTGGATGAGCTGACGCGCGGCGATGCGCAGCTTTCCAAGAATCGCAACCTCGGCATCATCCGCATGAACCTGCACGACCTGGCCAGCCAGGCGCAGCAGGTCATGGAGAAGGTCGATCAGCTCACGCACGGCGAGATGCCGCAGTACGGGCAGGCGGTCAAGGCAGTCAAGGAATACGCGACCAGCGCCGAGACGTTCCTGCGCGATGCCCAGGGCTGGCTGACCGGCGAAGGACTGTCGATCAGCGGCCTCACGCCGGATTTGCGGTCATTCCTCGAAAGTGCGCCCAGCCGCTATGAACCCGTTCTGGCCGAAGCCCGCGGGCTGCTCGACAAGACCAAGGACCTGAAGGAAGTCAAGGTCGAGGAACTCTACCGTAACCTGACCCAGTGGCGCACCAGCCCGCCGGTGCTGGTGGAGAGCGACCGCGAGGCCCGCGTGGTCTCGTTCTGGGACCTCTGGGTGCCGCCGACGGAACCCGGCGCCCCCGTAGGACCCGACGGCGACGACCGCGTATTCTCCGGCGAGGCGGCCATCTCGTCCGCGGTCCTCCAGCTCACGCAAAAGGACAAGACCGGCGTCATCTTCGTCCGCTACGGCGGGTCGCAGCTCCTCATGCCCGACTTCAGCAAGATGAACCAGATGATGCGGCAAATGCCGCGGGCACCGTACCAGGAGCTTAACCAACTGCTCACCAAGGCGGGCTTCCAGACGGCCGAATGGGACGTGCAGGCACAGAAGACGCCGCCGCCGGTCGAGGGCGCGACCCGCAAGATCTACGTCGTCCTGCCGCCCGAACCGCCGCAGCAGAACCCGATGCAGCCGATGCCGCCGGCGGGGATGAAGCCGGAGGATCGCAAGCTCGTACTGGACGCGGTGGATCAGTCCGGGATGGCGGTATTCCTCGCGGGCTGGGCGCAGGCGGCTTCGCCGGTGCCGGGCATGGGCGGTACCTACGAGTACGCCGATTATCTCAAGACGAATTGGGGGATTGATGTTCTGTACAAGTACTTGACGCTGCACTTCGCCCCGCACCCGGAGAAGCCGGGGACGTGGGTGCCCGCCAGCCGCCAGCCGCAGGTCTTGAGCACCGACGACGTGGTGCGTTTTACTTCGCATGAGATCGGGGCCCCGCTGCAGGCGGACCGGGCGGCGTTTGTGCTGGTGGCACCGCTGGTGCTGCCGAAAGCCGAGAGCATGCCCGCGGGCGTCAAGATGGACGTGATCGCCGAAGTCAAACCGACGCAGGATGTGTGGGGCTGCGGCGATTTGCCGGGCCTCGAAGAGCAGTTCAAGCGCCGGCAGGGAATTACGCCGGGCGAAAAGGACATTCGCGCGCCGTTTCCGCTCGCGGTGGCGGCCACGAAGGATGCGGCCACGTCGCAGCCCACCGCGACGACCGCGCCGGCTGAGCGGAAAGTCGTCGTGTTTTCGAGCGAGGACTTCATTCGGGACGAGTTCGCCCAGGCCAGCGGCCTGTCACAGGTTGGCAACAAGCTCGTGCTCGGCCCGCTGTACCCGGCCAACAGCGACCTGCTGATCAATGCTCTGCACTGGCTGAGCGGCGAGGCCAATCGCATCGCCGTCGGTCCGCGTCGTGGCGAGGCGCCGCGGCTCAAGACGCTGGACGAGGCCTGGGCTGGACGGTTGCCGTGGCTGCTCGTGGGCGTGTGGCCGGCCCTGGCGCTGGTAACCGGCGTGGGCGTGTGGTTCGTGCGGCGGAAATAGAGTTCAAAGTGGCAAGTAGCGTAGTGCCTCACAATTATCAGCGCATGGGTGGGGTGGCCGCACGGGTGGGGTGGCCATCTTGGCCGCCCGCGGCGCGGGCGAGACGCCCACTCCACCCACCTTGTGTGCTGTTTTTTACGAGGCAGAACAGTAGCGCGTAGCGAGCTCGGACAGAATCCATGAACTTCAAGACTACCGGTTTACTAGTTGCACTGGCGCTGATCATCGGAGCGGTCTGGTACCTCTATCCGACGTCGCGGGTGGCCGAGGACACCAGCCCGCCGCAGCCGGCTACCGAGGAAAGCAAGAACGTCTTCGACCCGCAGCCCAAAGACGACCAGCTTGTGCGCCTCGAATTGGAGCGGCCCGGAAAGCCCAAGCTGGTTTTCGAGCGGAGCGACCCAAACCAGGAGCAGCGCGGACGCGAGAACTGGCGGCTGCTCGAACCGTCGCCGGCGCTGGCCGACGGCAACAAGGTGCGGTCGCTGACCAGCACACTGGCCACGCTGCAGTCGCGGTCGCGCTTTGAAGCCGGAACGAAGGGCCAGCTCACCGCCGCTGAAGCCGGCTTGGAACCACCGACGGCGACGCTCAGCGTGAAGGACAAGGATGGCCAGGAATTCAAGCTGGAAATCGGCCGGAAGGTCGCGCTGTCGAGCGACACGTATGTCCGCAGCGCGGGCGATAAGATGATCCAGGTCGCCACGCGCGAGCTCGCGTCGCTCGTCGAGAAGAACGTCAACGAATACCGCGCCCAGCGTCCGCTGACGTGCAGTACCGAAGAAATAACACGCGTGCAGTTGCGGCACGAAGGCACGAATTACGATTTCTCACGCGGCGCCGATGGCGATTGGGTCATCAATGAGCCCGTGCGGACCTACGCCGACAAGACGAAGCTGCGCGATAAGCTGCTGACGCCGCTTACGACGCTCCAGGTCGCCGAATTCCTCGACGAGCAGGGGCCGACCGCCAGCTACGGCTTTGACGAGCCGTTCCTGGCGATTGCGCTGACGACGGAAACGAAGCCGCCCCAATTGCCCCCCGAGAAAAAAGACGGCGAGGAAAACGCCGCGTCGCAGCCGGCGCCGGTGGTAGAAACTCGCCGAATGCTCATCGGCGGCGCCGCCGACCTGAAAGCGCAACGCCGCTACGCGCAACTGGAGGGCGAGCCGGTCGTCGCCGTGGTCAATCAGTCGGTAATTGATGGTCTGATTCCGAGGCTCAACGAGCTGCGCGAGGCGCGCGTCCTGCGCGTGAAGAGCGCCGACATCACGCAACTGGAACTCGCGGTGGCCGGTTCTAACTCCGTGCTCAAAAAAATCGGCGGCGTCTGGCAGGGCAGCGGGGATGTCCCGCAGGTCGACAGCACGGCGGTCACGCAACTCGTCGATGCCCTGGCGGGGCTCAACGCCGTGGATTACGTCGATCAGCCGGAAGGACTCGAGACCTACGGCCTGGATAAGCCGCGGGCGGTGCTGACGGTTACGGCGACGGGCGTGACCACGCCGCTCGCATTGCGCGTCGGCGGGCCGACCAAGAGCGGCCGCAATGTGTATTTGCAGCGCGAGGGCGAGCCGGGCGTACTCGTGGCCGCCGAGACGCAGGTTGCCAAGATTGCGGTGCCGCCCAACACGCTGCGGTCGCGGGAAGTCTTCAATTTCCCCCCCGACCGCCTGACGCGGCTGGACCTGCAACGTGGCGGCATGCACTACGTGCTGGAGCGCGACGCGGGGCAGTGGAAGCTGACCGAGCCCGCCGACGCCCAGTTGGACATGGGCGTACTCAACGGCCTGTGTGCCAACCTGGGGCGGCTGCGGGCCGCGTCGATCGCCGCGGGCGACAACGACGCCGCGCTTGGGCTGGAGCACCCGGCCCTAACCATCCGTTTCGAGGTTGAAGAGACCGTGCCGCCGGCGGACACGCAAGCCGCGTCCGCACCGGTGGCGACGCGCACGGCCCACACGCTACGGATTGGTCGCGTGAACGACAAGCACACCTACCTGCGGAAGGACACGGAGCCCCTCGTGTTCGAGCTGGAGGATTCGGTCTATCGCACGATTTCGACCGAGCTCATCAACGCGCGGCTCTTCTCCTTCGAGCCCGACAAGGTGGCCCGCATCAAGGTCACGGCGCCCGGCGGAACGCTCGAACTGGCCAAGGAGAAGGACAAGTGGATCTATGCCACTGACCCGACCGTGGCACTCGATCAGAAGAAGGTCCAGGACTTCGCGCAGGACCTCGCGCGGCTCCGCGTCGAGGGCTTTGTGGCTTGGACCGGCGGTGATTTCGCGGCTGCCGGCCTCACCCCGCCACCCGCAGCGGTGACCATCACGCTCGCCGACGGCCACGAATATGCGTTGGGCCTGGCCCAGGAACAGCCCGGCGAATTGCCGCGCGTCGCCGGCCTGGCGGGCGAGCAGCGGATCTGCCTCTTGAAGCGCAGCGACGCGCAGAAACTGCTGCGCGGTCTCGACGAGTACGTCGTCAGCGACAAACCGGCGGCGGTACCCGGGCAGCAGCCGAAGCCGCCGTTCCCGCCGGTCGAAGAGGACCCGGACTAGGGGACCATCCGAGTAAGGGCCGCCCAAGAAGAATCAAAGCGGCCGGTGGCTGAGTTTCGCGGTCGAAGGGGTACGCGCCGCGCGGGCGCCGCGCCGGAAAGTCCCCGCTGCCATAACATGGCTGCAAATGAGTTGGACCCGTGGGCACGGGCGGGTTGGCAAGCGGCCCTCCGGACCACCTACGTCCGGCACGGTGGCCGGACGCTACACGAGAGGGGGCAATTAGCCTTCCGCCTTCAGTTTCTCGGCCTTCTCCGCGGCCATTTCGATGGCGCCGACGTACATGAACGCGCTTTCGGGCAGGTGGTCCCACTTGCCGTCGCACAGTTCCTTGAAGCTGCGCAGCGTGTCGGCGACCTTGGTGTAGTTGCCGGGGAAGCCGGTGAATTGCTCGGCCACGAAGAACGGCTGCGAGAAGAAACGCTCGATCTTGCGGGCGCGGGAGACGATCTGCTTGTCTTCTTCGCTCAGTTCCTCAACACCGAGAATCGCGATGATGTCCTGGAGACTGCGGTAACGTTGGAGGATTTCCTGCACCCGGCGGGAAATCGCGTAGTGCTCGGCGCCAACCACGGCGGGATCGAGCGCCCGGCTGCTCGACCCGAGCGGGTCAACCGCGGGATAGATGCCTTTTTCGGCGATGGCACGCTCGAGCACGATGAACGCATCGAGGTGCGTGAACGTCGTGGCCGGCGCGGGGTCGGTCAGGTCGTCCGCGGGCACGTAAACGGCCTGCACGGACGTGACGGCACCCTTACGCGTCGAGGTGATCCGCTCCTGAAGCTCGCCCATCTCGGTGCCGAGCGTCGGCTGATAACCCACCGCCGACGGCATGCGGCCCAATAGCGCCGAAACCTCGGAACCGGCCTGTGAAAAGCGGAAGATGTTATCGATGAACAGCAACGTGTCGGCCCCGCTCTCGTCGCGGAAGTACTCCGCCATCGTCAGGGCGCTGAGGGCGGCCCGCAGACGTGAGCCAGGCGGCTCATTCATCTGCCCAAAGACCATCGCCGTTTGGTCGATGACCGACTTGCCGGTCGTGCCGATCTTGGCTTCCTGCATTTCGAGCCAGAGGTCGTTGCCCTCGCGGGTGCGCTCGCCCACGCCGGCGAAGACCGAGAAGCCGCCGTGCTGGGTCGCGATGCGTGCGATCAACTCCTGAATGACGACGGTCTTGCCGAGGCCGGCCCCGCCGAAGAGGCCGATTTTTCCGCCGCGGACGAAGGGGACGAGCAGGTCGATGACCTTGATCCCGGTCTCGAACTGCTCGGTTTTCGGGGTGAGCTCGGAGAACTCGGGGGGGTCGCGGTGAATTGGATCCCAGCGGTCCGCGTGGACCGGGCCGCGGCCGTCGATGGGTTCGCCGACCAGGTTAAACACGCGGCCCAGCGTGGCGGGTCCGACCGGGACGGTAATCGAATGGCCGAGGTCCTTGATGGGCGAGCCGCGCACCAGGCCGTCGGTGGAGCCGAGCGCGACGGCGCGGACCTTGCCGCCGCCGAGATGCTGGGCGACCTCGCACCACAGCGTCTGCTCGACGCCGGTGAGCTTGTTCTTCACCTGGGTCTGGAGGCCGTTGTAGATGCGCGGCAGTTTGTCGGGCGGAAATTCCACATCGAGCGTGGAGCCAATTACCTGCACGATTTTGCCGACCGTCTGGCCCGTCTGTGGCATTTGTGTCCTCCGAACATCGTCGGGTGCATGGCTGAGGCGTCCGGCACGTCGCCCGTCGGGCGGCCTATTTCAGGTCGTCCGGGCTGTAGGCGAGAATCAGCGAGATGCGTGCCTTCTCCTCCGCCGTGAGGTTGCTCTGGTCAATCAGACTCCAAAGGTGTTCCTGTTTCGCGTTTTCCTGCATCTGGTCGAACGCGCGCGACACAACGATGACGTGGATGTTGTCGCGGATCCCGCTCAGCGACACGTCGACCGTGTCGTCCCGGAACGTCGCCTTGAGAATCTGCCGGATGCGCTCGACCAAGGGGTCCTGAACGGCGGGCATGGCACAACCTCTTTCAAACACTGCTTTCGACGAATCTCAGGAACCGCGCGGCACATTCGAAAAACGCGTCGCAATCCTCACGGGTTCCACCATGGGGATCATAACGCCAATCTACGCGCCAGCGCACACACGCGTTGTAGGCTCGGCGGGCCGCGCCCGACAGACGAGCGTTGGCCTCGGTGAGCTCGAACAGGTACGCCAGGCTGTGCTTCTTCGGATCGACCGGCTTGCCGAAGCGACGTGACAAGCGCTCGGCGAGATCATCAAGATGGCGCACGTCATGGCGCTCCATCAGGCGGGCCTTCAGACTACATTCCAGCGCGTAGCCCATCAGATACATGGCGCCGCGCCAGCGCTGTGCGGCCCGTAACCGCTCGGCGTCCACCCGCCGCGCCACGGAGGCTTTGTGCTGGTCTGCCCGGCCTGTGTGCAGGTGAGTTCCCATTGTGCCTACTGTACTGCGTTCGCGCCGCCCACAATATCCGCCAACTCCGTCGTAATCTGCGACTGCCGCGCACGGTTGGCCTGGCGGCCGAGGAACCCAATCATGTCGCCAGCGGCGTCGGTGGCGGCCTTCATCGCGACCATCCGCGCCACTTGCTCACTGACGATCGCGTCGTTGAAGCACTGGAACAGCCGGATCTTCACGGCTTCCGGGATCAGCCGCCGGAGTAGCTCCGCCGGCGGCGGGGAGAATTCGAATTCCACCCGCGTTTTCGGCGACTGGCTTGCCGCGGGCGGCTGGATCGGCAGCAGGGGCACCACCGTCGGCCGCTGCACGCCGACGCTTTGGAATTGCATGAACACCACGTCGACGCGACCGACTTCATTCTGTTCGTACAGCCGCATGTAGCGTTCGGCCATCTCCGCCACGCGGGCAAACGCGATGCGGTCCTCCACATCCGTGATGCCCGCCGACACGGGCACTCTCAGAAACCGCAGGTAGTTCAGCCCCTTCTTGCCGACGATCTCATTCGCGGGCGTCAGGCCCGCGGCTTCCAACTCGCGGCGGGTTTCCATCATCCGCCGCAGAACGCCCGCGTTGTACGATCCGCAGAGCCCGCGATTGGAGGTGATGACGAGCAGGATGCTTTGCGCGTGATTCTCGTTGGGCTTCAGCAGCGGGTGGTCCGCCGCCTGCTGCCCGCCGAGGGTCTGGATCATCTCGGTGATCTTGCGGGTATAGGGCTGCGACGCGAGCGCGCGCTGCAGGCACTTCTGAAACCGCGCCGTGGCGATGAGCTGCATCGTCTGCGTGATCTTCTTGATGTTCTGAACGGCTCGACGCCGCTTGATGATCGCGCGTGCTTTAGCCATCACGCCTCCTTATCAGAACACGAAGCGCCAGCGAGTGGCTCCGAACACGAAGCGCCAGCGAGTGGCTCCGAACACGAAGCGCCAGCGAGTGCGCCCGACCGCTCATCCGGGTAGAATCCGCCGCGATGACCGACCCGCTCGCCTATTTTCTGACCTGGCGAACATATGGCACGTGGCTGCACGGCGAGCCGCGCGGTTCCGTCGACTGGCAGCACAGAGCATACAGAACGCCCCTTCTGGAACACAGCAACTATCGTACCGAGCAAGCCCGGGCCAGGATGTCTCATCCGCCCGTAGCTCTCGGCGACAGGGCTCGCGACCTCGTCGCGAACGTCGTCGCGGATCACTGCCGCATCCGCAACTGGGAACTCTGCGAAAGTGCCGTTCGCTCCAATCACGTGCATGTAGTAGTTGGCTATGCCGGCGTCAGGCCCGAGCCGATGTTGGCGCAATTCAAGACCTACGGTACGCGCGCGTTGCGCGCCGCGTCGCTCACGCCCCCCGGAGTACCCATATGGGCCGAGGGCGGTAGCACACGATACCTGTGGACGACAGCGCAGCTCGAGACAGCTTGCTCGTATGTTCGCGAGGGACAGGACGCGCCGCACTCGGAGCACTGAGGGGCACTCGCTGGCGCTTCGTGTTCCGATTCCGAGGCACTCGCTGGCGCTTCGTGTTCTGATTTGGCTGCTCGGCACGATTGACCCGCCCTAGCGACTCGCCGTCGCGACAAAGGTCTTCTTGAAGTTCGCCACAATCCCCTTGAGCTTTGCATCCAACTCATCCGACAGCTTTCGCTCGCTCTTGAGCTGCTGCACGATCTCCGGAAGTTCATCGTGGTAGTGCTTGAGCAGGGCGTGCTCAAAATCATGGACCTTGTTCAACGGCAGGTCGTCGAGAAAGCCGCGGGCGCCGGCGTGCAGCGACAGAACCTGGTCCCACACATCCTGCGGCTGGTACTGCGGCTGCTTCAGCAGTTCCACCATCCGCCGGCCACGATCGAGCTGCCGCTGCGTCGCGGGGTCGAGCTCGGTGCCGAGCTGGGCGAACGCTTCCAACTCGCGATACGCGGCCAGGTCGAGCCGCAGTGAGCCGGCGATCTTCTTCATCGCCGGCACCTGGGCGTTACCGCCCACGCGGCTGACCGAAATACCGACGTTGACCGCGGGTCGCACGCCGGCGAAGAACAGGTCGGGCTCGAGATAAATCTGCCCGTCGGTGATCGAGATTACGTTGGTCGGAATATACGCCGACACTTCGCCTTCCAGTGTCTCGATGATCGGCAGGGCGGTCAGGCTCCCGCCGGACTTCTTGAGCTTGCGAATCTCGTGGTTCTGCTTGTCCGGCAGGGCGTCGAAATCGTGCTGGACGGCGTGCAGGTCCTGGCGGCCCTTGTAAACCTTGCCGTTGATGCCGGACTCGGTGTTCTCGGGGGCGCCCTTTTTCACGATGATGCGCAGTTCGGCCATTTTGCACGACCGTTCCAACAGGCGGCTGTGCAGGTAGAACACGTCGCCCGGATACGCCTCGCGACCGGGCGGCCGCCGCAGGAGCAGCGAAAGCTGGCGATAAGATTGGGCCTGCTTGGATAGATCGTCGTAAATGCACAGCGTGTGCCGCCCCTGCTCGTACATGAAGTACTCGGCCATGGCACAGCCGGCATACGGGGCAATGTACTGCAGCGGAGCGGGGTCGGACGCGCCAGCGACGACGACGATCGAGTAATCCATGGCGTCGTGTTTCCGCAGCGTCTCAACCAGGCCCGCGACGGTCGATTCCTTCTGTCCGATGGCCACGTAGACGCAGATCACGTCGCCGCCGCGCTGGTTGACGATCGTGTCCATGGCGATGGCGGTCTTGCCGGTCTTGCGGTCGCCGATAATCAGCTCGCGCTGCCCGCGGCCGATGGGGATCATGCTGTCGATGGCCTTGATGCCGGTCTGGAGCGGCTCGTTGACGGGTTGCCGCTCGGCAATGCCGGGGGCGATGATCTCGAGCGGGCGGCGCAACTCAGACTGCACCGGGCCCTTGCCGTCGAGCGGGCGGCCCAGCGGGTC
>JAGVEP010000068.1 GCA_020058145.1 Phycisphaerae bacterium
GCCGCCAGCCCTTGACACACGGCGATTCGCGCTGCGAATCAAGTCGCTGGACGACTTGCGGGCTTCGCCCGCCGCCGCGTGTCAAGGGCCAGCAGGTCCGCCGCCGCAGCAATTCCGCCTGAAAGCCGTCCATGGCCAACCTCCCTCGGGGCGCCATTCCGTGGCGACCACCTTCCCAACTTGGCCGTGTCACAGGCTTTGTGTCAAGCGAAGATCGTGAAAGCAGTGGGCTCGCCCCCCCGCGCGTGCCGGACACAGTCACGGCACCTGAGTTATGGGACGCGCTCGCCTCGCAACGTGTGAAAATGTCGCTCACAGCGCGATTTCGCGTGCTGGTATTCTTGGAAGTTCGTGTCAGGGTTGGTACGATGCCGATGTGTGACCGGGGCGCAGCCGCCCTCGGTCTGGTCTCCCGTGCGTGGAGGATCGAGAGGCAGCCTCTGTGCGTGCGGCAAATCGCAATGTGCTCTTTTTTTAGAGGTGTGGACTCATGGGAAACGGCTGGAATGGCAGGGTTGGGTTATCTCTTTCACTTCTTGTACTGGCGTGCCCGCTGGTGCTGGCGGGAGCAGGTGACGTCCGGGTTTCGGCAGGACCGGCCGGGACCGAGTTGAGTCTGGCGGGGGCGGTGTTTCATCGCACCGCCAGCCCGGTGAACGGCCTGCACGTAATAGACGTGCCCGCTTCGTCCACGCAGTTGATCCTGTGGGACGAGGTCGCGTGGGATGGCAGCAACGCGCCATTTTACGCCATCAGTCTCGACCGGCAGACGGTCGCGCGGGTGACACAGACGCAGCACGAGATTGCGACCCGTCTCGGGACGTTTGACCCGCTGGCCGGTGCGATCCCGGCGGTGCGCGGTCTGGAAGCCGGCGCCAACGTCAACGTCCACATCGTGCAGTTCGTGACGCAGCCGCTGCCGGAATTCCGCGCCCAGATTGAGCAGCTCGGCGGCGTGATTCGCGAGTACCAGCCGTATCACGCCTACCTTGTGGAGATGACGCCCGCCACGCGCAGCGCGGTCGCGGGCTTGTCTTACGTGCGGTCCGTCACGCCCTATCAGCCCGCGTTCCGTCTCGATGAAGCCCTGTTGCGGACCGTTCCTGCGCCGGGCGAGAAGGAAGTGCTGCCGGTGCAGCGGTACAACGTCCGCGTCGGAGATCCGCTGCAGCGCGTGGCGGTGGCCGAGCGGATTCGGGAGATTGGCGGCTTTGTTGACAAGTTGGACGCCGGCAAGCGGCTCATGGTGGCGACGTTGTCGCGGGAACAGCTCTTCGCGCTCGCGACCTGGGACGAGGTGATGTTCGTGGACCGCTGGGGTCCCATGGAAGTGGACATGAACAACGCGCGCCAGTTCGGCGGCGCGAACTACATCGAGCAGAACGCCCCGGCGCAGTATCGCGGGCAGGGCGTCCGCGCTGAGGTCTTCGACGCCGGCTTCAACCTCGCGCACGTGGATTTCCAGTCACGGCCGCTGATCGCTCACGGCGCGGTCGGCGCGGACTCGCACGGCGCTTCGACCTCGGGCATCGTCTTTGGCGATGGCACCGGCAGCGCGCAGGCCCGCGGCATGTTGCCCGCCGGCCAGGGCATCGTGGGCGATTACAATACGATCGGGCTCAACGGCCCCAGCCGCCGGCAGCATACGTCGGAGGAGGTTCAGCCGCCTTATTTCTGCGTCTTCGAGACCTCGAGCGTCGGCGATCCGCGGACCTTCAACTACACGACCATCTCGGCCGAAACCGACCAGGATCTGTTCGACTTCGACATCGTCCACTGCCAGTCGCAATCAAACGCCGGCAACCAGGACTCACGCCCGCAGGCTTGGGCGAAGAACATCATCTCGGGCGGAGCCCTCAACCACTACGACACGCTCGATCCCAACGATGACCGCTGGGCCGGCGGCGCGAGCATCGGCCCCGCCAGCGACGGCCGGATCAAGCCGGATTTGTGCGGCTACTACGACGCGATCCTCACGACCGACGGGCCCGGGACGAACGCGTACACGACCGCCTTCGGCGGCACGAGCGGCGCCACGCCGATAATCGCCGGCCACGTCGGTCTGTTCTTCCAGATGTGGGCAGATGGCATCTTTGGCAACACCGTCAACCCGCAGGGCACGGTGTTCGACAACCGCTCCCACATGACGACTGCCAAGGCGATGATGATCAACAACGCCCGGCAGTACCGCTTCCCCGGCGGGCCGACGGACGCCACCCGCTTCAACCAGGGTTGGGGCTGGCCCAGCGTGCAGCGCATCTACGACCTGCGCGACAAGGTCTTCGTCGTTGACGAAGCGGTCGTGCTCCAGAGCCTGCAGTCGATGGTCTACGTGCTGAATGTCGAGCCGGCTGAACCGGAGTTCCGTGCCACGCTCGTGTACGCCGATCCGCCGGGCAACCCGAACAACCAGGCGCGGCACGCGGTCAATGCGATGACCTTGCGAGTGACCGCACCCGACGGCGCGCTGTACAAGGGCAATATGGGGCTGAAGACCGGCAACTACTCGACTCCTAACCCGCCGGACCCCAACTGGATCGACACCGTTCAGAACATCTTTGTCCAGAATCCGGCGACCGGAGCCTGGGTGGTCGAGGTGAAGGCCACCGAGGTCGTGCAGGATGGCCACGTCGAGACGCCCGAGATGGATGTCGATTTTGCCCTGGTGGTCAGCGGCGTCACGCCGTGCTCTTCCGCCGGCATCATCTCGCTGGATCGCAGTATCTACCCATGTGTCGGGACCGCCGCGATCCACGTGATCGACTGCGACCTTAATCTCGATCCCAATGCGCCGGATACCGTCACGGTCATGGTCGTATCGACCTCCGAGCCCTCCGGCGAGCCGGTCCTCCTCACTGAGACCGGCCTCGCAACGGCTTCGTTTACGGGTACGCTCGCGTTCAGCACGACGAACTCCGCAGGCGTGCTCTGGGTGGCTCACGGCGACACCATCACCGCGACCTACATCGATGCCGACAACGGCCAGGGCGGGCAGAACGTCGTCGTAACGGACACCGCGACGGTCGACTGCGTACCGCCGCAGATTTCCGATGTGCAGGTCTCCAACGTGCAGGCGCATACCGCGAGCATCACGTTTGCGTGCGACGAGCCGGCCAGGGGCACCGTGCACTACGGCACCGACTGCGGCAATCTGAACCAGACCACGAGCGGTGGTTCGTTTGATCTCAACCCGATGATCACGCTCACCAGCCTCGCGGAAAACACGACCTACTATTTCGCGGTAGACGCCGTGGACGAGGCCGGCAACGTCGCCAGCGATCCAAACTGCTACACCTTCGCGACGCCGGACATCC